>JAQURW010000024.1 GCA_028715425.1 Candidatus Omnitrophota bacterium | reverse complement strand
GGCGACCGCGGCGGCGCACTCGGGACAGCTGTACATCGCCCCCTATGTTGCCTGCGCCATCGGCGATTATTTTATGTATAATGAAGGCCATGTCCTGGTTATTTTTGACGACCTTACCAAACATGCCTGGGCCTACCGGCAGATATCCCTTCTTCTCGGCCGTTCGCCGGGCCGCGGTTCCTATCCCGGCGATATATTTTACCTTCATTCCCGCCTGGTCGAGCGCGCGGCGCGGCTCAATACGGAACTGGGCAAAGGCACGATGACGCACCTGCCGATCATCGAGACGCTGGAGAACGACCTGACGGCTTATATCCCGACAAATCTTGTCTCTATGACCGACGGCCAGATATTCGTCAGTTCGCTTCTTTTTAACGAAGGTTTTAAACCGGCTATCAACATCGGATTGTCGGTCTCCCGTGTCGGGAGCAAGGCGCAGTGGCCGATCATCAAGAAGCTGGCGGGCCCTATCCGCCTTGAATATATCCAGTATAATGAGCTTTTGAACGTGACGAAGCTGCAGGCATCGGTATCAAAGGAAGTAAAGCGCCGCCTGAAACGCGGCGAGATCCTTGTCTCATTTATTACCCAGTACAAGGACAGCCCGTCGGGGACAGTCGATCTTGCCTTGCTTCTTTTTGCGTATAAGCATGATCTTTGCGTGGACCTTTCAACGGTCGATATAGAAAATTTCAAAAAGAATGTCCTTGCGTACGTCAAGAGAAACGATCCTAAATTAGTGGAGGCGATCGAGACCCAAAAAAAACTTACCGACGAGATAGAACGGACGATGAAGATAACGCTCAGCGACTACGTGAAAACATTTCCGAGCTATCTTGCGTTTAAAGAAGAACAGGCAAAGGCCGAAAAAGAGGCGCAGGAAGCCAAGGAAACGGCAGCCAGAGAAGCGGCAGAGGCCGCCAAGACGGCATAAGGGGGCAGGGGCGAAATGGCACCGATGACATTCAGGTTCATGGTGATGAACGCGAAGAAACTCATTTATAAAGCGGAGGTTTCCAGCGTTATCTTTACCGGCGATAAGACCGAATATGAGGTTATGCCGTACCATTCGCCGCTCATGGGGATCCTGAAACCGGGCCATATCCTTGTTGATCATACGCTTCTTATCCCTGTCAGGAAAGGGCTGGTCAAGTTCCTTAATAATGAGTGTACGGTGCTGGCTGAAGAGATCCGGGACGCAAACGAACCGGTTGTCGAGGGGGCCGCCCCTGTCAGACGGGAGTAAAACGATATGTCGACCATTATTATCCTTTTGGTGCTTTTTGCCGCTGTGCTGGGACCGTCGGCAGTCATTGCCTCGATCGGGTTTTCGACGATAAAGGCATTGGGCCGGAACCCGTCGGCTGCGCCCAAGATATTTCTTGGTATGCTTATCATGCTTATTTTTGCCGAAGCGATCTCTATTATAACGCTCTTGATCGTATTTCAACTGTTCGGTAAGTAACGTTAAGAGGAGTCATAATGATAATATTCAATTTTATCCTGGTCTTTACGGTGCTCTTTGTCGCGATCGTCCTGGTGTTAAGGAATATCTTTTTTTCTGATACCAACAGCGCCTTGAACCGGCTCAATGATGCCCGCGTGCAGACCGAAAAAAAACAGGCTGAACTTGAGGAAAAGATGGTCAAATGCGAAGAAGAATGCCGCCGTCATATCGAAGATTCCCAGAAAAAAGCCGAAGAGGTCATGAATAAAGCCATACAGGACGCCGAGCAAAGGTCCCGGGATATCCTCGAGAAGGCACGCAACCAGTCGCAGGAGATCGCTCAAAAAGCGAACGAGGCGAAGGACAAGATGCGCGCCGATATCACCCGCGAGGCCGAAAACAAGCTGATCGATATCGGATGCTCGATAGTCGGCCGCATGATCCCGGAGCAGATTTCAGATAAGTTCAACGAATCGTTATATGAAGATTTCCTGAATGAGTTGAACACCAGTGACGCGAATTATATAAAAGATTGCAAGGAGGCGGAGGTTATTACCGTCCGCGGGATCTCCGACGCATATATAAAGAAATTTAAGGAAATAGTCTCCAAGAAGGTCAGCCATAATGTCGAGTTTACGACAAAAAAAGATCCCTCTATTATGGGCGGCGTTATGCTCAGGTTCGGGACCCTGGTCTTGGACGGCAGCATCAGGAAGAAACTTAAAGAGACGTCGGAACAGATGAAAAAGGAACTGTTGAGATCATAAGATGCCTACGTCGAAAGCTATTAAAGAAATTCTGATGTTCCTGCAAGGGATGCAAAGGCTGGTCGCGGGGCTTAAGGATATAGACTCTTCTCATTTTCAGCGTTTTTTTAAGCAAAAGATCGATAAATTCAGCGGATTTGACGAAATTATAAAGGGGTATTTATCGCTCGTTCACAGTATCGCCGACGTTATAGGTTTCGAGGACCCTCTTTTGAAATCGAAGAGCGGTACGGCCTGCATCATCGTTTTTACGTCGGACGCCAGTTTCATGGGTAAGTTGAACACGACTATTTGCAAGTCAGCGATGGACCTCTTGAGGGAGAAGAGGAACGCCGAACTGGTCGTTATCGGCAAAAAAGGCCTGACAAAACTTATGTTCGCCGATGCGCGGATCACCTCATTCCCGGCTATCACTGAACAACACCGGTACGAGCAGACGATGAAATTGAAGGATTATGTCCTGAAACAGCGCCTTGACGGAAAGATCGGCGACCTTTTCCTCACCTTTTCCCGGTGCGCGTCGTTCACCAAGCAGTTGGTCGAGACGATACGCCTTCTTCCTGCGATCGATCTTTTTAAAGAAAAGGTGAAACTCAACATGGAAGCCTGGCAGGAGATATGCATCGAATCAGACATCTCGGCTATTACCAAATACCTCGTTGATATCTGGATAGGCCGTATTTTATTCGAAGCCGCCTATGAAAGTAAACTTGCCGAATATGCCGCGCGTACTTCGCAGCTTGAAGGAAGCCTTGAATATTTGAACGGCGAAGTGCGGCGGATGACTCTTTCGTATAACAAGGCCCGTCAAAGCGAGACCGATACGGCAATGCGTGAAGTGTTTGCGGCAATACTCGGATCGGCTGTGTAACAATGTCTTTATGGACCGGGAAAGGACCTTATGGCGTCTGATACGACACAACGCGGGAACGAGGGGCACATCGTGCGCATACAGGGGCCTGTCGTCGATGTGAAATTCAAGCCCGAAGATAACATGCCCACGCTGTATAACGTCATCTATTCGGAAACGGTCGATAAACGGGAAGTCCTCCTTGAAGTCGTCGAGCATCTCGAAGGTAATGTCGCGCGCTGTGTCGCTCTTGCGGACACGACCAGCCTCCAGCGCAACAGTTCGGCCTTCGATACCGGGAAAGGGATCATGATCCCCGTCGGCGATGAGTTGTACGGCAGGATCATCAGTGTTATCGGCAGGCCCCTCGATAATAAACCGCTGCCTGAAATGAAACACTTTGAATGTACCCGTAAACCTCCGTTCCAGGCTACGTTCCGTTTACGAGGGCCCAAGGAGAAGGTTTCGATCCTTGAAACGGGTATCAAGATAATCGATCTTTTCTTCCCGCAGGTCAAAGGAGGCAAGACCGGTGTACTGGGAGGCGCAGGTTGCGGAAAGACCGTCGTTATCCTTGAACTTATCAATAATATCGTTTCAAAACACAGCGGGGCATGCGTCTTTACCGGGATCGGCGAACGTATCAGGGAAGGTAATGAGTTTTATTTTGAAATGAGGGATCACAACCTTCTGAAACGGGTCATGATGACCTTCGGGCAGATGAATGAATCCCCGGGGGCGCGCGCCGAGGTCGTACGCACGGGTCTTACCCTGGCTGAATACATCCAGCGGCAGAATAAGGACGTCTTGCTCTTTATGGACAATGTTTTCCGTTTTGTCCAGGGCGGACAGGAAGTCTCGATCCTGCTCGGCCGCGTTCCGTCTGAGACCGGATACCAGCCGACCCTCGCTTCGGAGGTCAGCGAAGTGCAGGAACGCATCCGTTCTATCGAAGGGGCGGGATCCGTGACGTCTTTTCAGGCCGTGTACGTTCCGGCTGATGACATGACCGACCCTGCGGTCGTGGCTATCTTCAGTTATCTGGATTCGGTCATGGTGCTGTCGCGCGCGCGCGTTCAGCGCGGGCTCTATCCCGCCATCGACCCTTTGCCGAGTTCTTCGGCTAACCTTGATCCGAATATCGTCGGGTTCCACCATTACGATATTGCGATGCGCTGCCGCGGTACCCTTGCTAAATATGAAGACCTCCGTAAGCTCGTTGCCATCGTCGGCCTTGAAGAATTGGGCGAACAGGACAGAATGACCTATCAACGCGCCGAAATGCTGCAAAATTATCTTACACAGCCCTTTACCGTCAGCGAGGTATTCACCGGCATAAAGGGGGTTTACTTGACAACTGAGGAGACTCTGAAGGATTGTGAGGATATTTTAAGCGGAAAACTGGATAACCGCGACTCAAAAGACTTGTACATGATCGGGAAAATACCCGAGGAAGAATAAGGGATATGCCGAGTTCGGTTGATGCGTTAGTCTATTCTTTGCTGGTCGAAAAGGGCATGGTGCGAAAGGATGTCCTCGATGCGATCGTGTCGAAATCGCCGGGGGCCTCCGGGAGCGCCTGGATCGCGGAGCTCGTTTCGCGGAAACTGATCGAAGAAAAGGCCGTTTTAAGGCTGATAGCCGAAAAACTCGGGATAGAGTCTTTTTCGCTTGAGGGTATGCCGGTCGACGCATCGCTTTTTAAACGGATCCCGCATAAGATCTCGGCGCATTATCAGTTTGTGCCGCTACAGGTCGACGGCAATGTCCTTACCGTCGCGGTTTATTATCCGCTTGACTTAAAAACACAGGATGAGATACGGCTGCAGACCGGCGACGAGCTTCGCCAGGTCCTGGCCATGCGCGAAGAAGTCCTGGATATCATGCGGAAGTATTACGGGCTGGGCGCACAGGTCATCGAGAAGATAGTCTCCAAGGGCGAATCGTTACCCGATGCCCTGCACCTGCCCGGGGTGCAGGATGTCGAAGATATCGAGACCAAAAGCGGCGATGAGGCGACGATACTTAACCTGGTCAACCAGATCATTTTTGACGCATACCGGAAAAGGGCAACGGATATCCATATCGAGCCGTACCGAAGCGAAGTGCGGTTCCGTTACCGTATCGACGGTGTACTCTACGACGCGAACGTATCGCCTACCGTAAAACATTTTATTATGCCGATACTATCGCGTATTAAGATCATGGCGGCGCTGGATATCGTCGAGCACCGTTTGCCGCAGGACGGCCAGGCGGTGGTGCGCATCGGCGACGAACGTCTGGACCTCAGGGTCTCCTGCATACCGACGACACACGGGGAAAGTGTCGTCGTGCGCATACTGCCGGCGGTCGTGCTCTATGATATCGAAAAACTCGGGCTTCTGCCCAGGGACCGGCAGATGCTGGATATGCTTCTCAAACGGCCGCACGGTATTATATTCGTTACCGGCCCTACGGGCAGCGGCAAGACCACGACCTTGTATGCATGCCTGAACAAACTTAATACCCCCGACAGGAAGATCATCACTATCGAAGACCCGGTCGAATATGAAATGACCGGTATCACGCAGATCCAGGTCACTTCCAGCGTAGGATTCGATTTTGCCAGGGGGCTTCGCAGCATGCTCAGGCATGACCCCGATATCATGATGGTCGGCGAAGTGCGCGACCTTGAAACAGCCGAGATCGCCATCCGCGTTGCCCTTACCGGGCATCTGGTGTTTTCCACGCTGCATACCAACAGCGCCGCCGCCAGCGTTCACCGCCTTCTCGATATCGGTATAGAACCGTACCTGATCAGTTCGAGCACGCTTGCTTTCATTGCCCAGCGGCTGGTCCGTGTTTTGTGCCCGCATTGTAAACGGCGTGTCGATGCCCCTGACCAGGGATTGATCGCGCTGGTCAGGCGCGAGCTTCGCCTCGGAAAGGATGAAGATATATCGTTCTATCAGGGCACCGGATGTCCGCAATGCAATAATACGGGCTATTATGGAAGGACCGCGATCTACGAGATCCTGGAGGTTGACGAAGGGGTAAAAGAGCTTATACAAAAAAAGGCTTCGGCACAAATTATCGAAGAGTCCGGCCTTCGTCACGGCATGAAAACGCTGCTTCAGAACGGTTTGGAAAAGGTCATGCAAGGGGTGACCACTATTGAAGAAGTGGTCAACATACTCGAGATCAGCCAGCGTCAGGCAGAGCCGGCCCTGACTGACGACCGGGACGAGGTGATCATCCCCGTCGAAAAAATGACGCCCGAAGAAGCCGCGCCGGTGCCTGTGCCTAAGCGAGATCCCCGGCGCGTCTACCAGCGTTTGAAGCGAAGTTTTCCGATCACCTTTCGTATTTACAAACGGGATATAACGGAAGACGTGAAACATAAACTCGAGCAGGCGGGCATAAGCGAAGCCGATTACTGGGAGGAACATCACGCCGTTTGCGACGATATAAGCGCGGGGGGGCTTATGTTCCGTTATGACCTGCCGCTTATGAAGGGTATGATCCTCGCGATAAAGGTCGTGGTTCCTCTGGGTGCCCTCACCACGAAAAAAAAAGACGTTACTGCCGTCAGCTGCCTGGCGCGTGTCGTCCGCACGATCGAGTCTGAGGATAAAACATTTTTCTGTATAGCGGTATGCTTTCTTGATATGGCAATCGCCGAGCGGAATATGCTCAATAATTTTATCGAAGCTGTTTTAGACACGGAAGGTGAACCATGAGCGAATTTAAATACAGGGCCAAGGACAGGACCGGCAAGATAATCGCCGCGGTTATACAGGCTCAAAGCGAAAAAGAGGCGATCGAAAGGATATGTCAGGCAGGACAGTACCCGCTTTCCGTCGATCTGGTCGCGGGGGCCACCGGGAGCACCCGGGCGGAGCGGCCGATGTCGTTAATGGATATGATGAACGCGCGTAAGAATGTTACCGACTTTACGCGGCAGCTCGCTAATTTATTGAAGAGCGGTATCCCTATCCTGAACGCCCTCGGCATTGTGATCGATCAGTGCGAAAGCCCGTATTTCCGCTCTGTCCTGCAGCATGTTTTCGGCGAAATACGCGACGGGAAAAAATTTTCCGAGGTCCTGGCCAAATACCCGGGGCTGTTCGATGCGTTTTATATTTCGATGGTGCGGGTCGGCGAAGATAACGGGACATTGCCCGATGTCATGGCGCGGCTTATTGAGTACCGGCGGAAATACGACGAGATCCGCGGAAAGATAAAGGGCGCCCTTGCCTATCCGGCCCTGGTTGCCTGCGTGGGGTTCGCGACCGTGCTCTACATCGTGACGCAGGTCCTGCCGAAATTTTTAACGCTTATCGAGAACACCCGGATGAAGCTGCCGCCGGTCACGGCGGGGCTGCTCAAGGTCGTGACCTTCCTCCATACTTATTTCGCGGTCTTTGCGATCGGTCTGGGTATCCTGTATATCGCGCTGATAAACCTTTACCGCCTTCCCAAAAGTCGTTTGATGATCGACAGACTGCTTTTACGGTTGCCGGTATGCGGCCGGCTTATCCTTGAGTCGGAAATGGTGAAGTTCAGCCGTACCTTGATTACATCGCTTGAAAGCGGCCTGCATATCCTGATCTCTCTTGAACTTGCATGTTCGGTCCTGTCGAACAGGGTCCTGGTGGCAGAACTGGAACGATGCGTGGACGACGTAAGGAACGGGATGTCGCTCGGGCTCAGGATGAAGATGGCGAAGGTATTCCCTTCGATGGTGGCCGGCATGATCGCGGTCGGCGAGGAGTCCGGACGATTGACCGAGATGCTCGGGCAGATCGCGGATGATTACGAGTGGCGTGTCAATGAAACGATACGTGCCATCATGGTGCTCATCGAGCCGGCTATTATCCTGGTGCTGGGCGCTATCGTCGGATTTATTGTTGTGGCGCTTTTGTTGCCGCTTTTCCAAATGGATGCGCTAGCGCGTTAGCTAACGCGCTAACGAGTACGCTGACGGGGTCTTTATGAATGCCTTGAAAAGAAAACGGGGACCGACAGTCGAGGGCGGATTTACGCTGGTAGAGATCATGCTGGTTGTGGTGATCATTGCCACGATAGCGGGCATGGTGCTTCCGCGCTTAAGCGGCAGGTCAGACCAGGCCAAGGTGGCTGCGACCCAGGTCGATATCGAATCGAATATCGCGACGGCATTAAAACTTTTTGAACTCGATAACGGTTTTTTCCCGACGACAGACCAGGGGCTTGAGGCCCTTATCGTCAAACCTACAATGTCGCCTCTGCCCAAGAACTGGAACGGCCCGTATCTGGAGCGCCGCCCCCGTGATGCCTGGAGCCGGCCTTATATTTATAAGTGCCCGGGCACGCACGGGTTCGATTATGACCTGTATTCCCTGGGCCGTGATGACAGGGAAAGCGATGACGACGTAACAAACTGGAAGTGATGGCGGTATGGCTGATAAAAGAGGATTTACCCTGATCGAGGTTATGGTTGCCATTACGATCCTGGCAGGCGCAAGCCTTTTCATTTTTCAGGCGTTTTTTACCTCGCTTGCCGTCCTGGACCAGGCGAATGACCGGTTGATGCTCCTGGGCCCTATTAATAATACGGTCAGTAAGACAAAGCTTGCTCTCGTCAACAGGGAGATCGCGTTACCCTATATCAACGAAGGGGATCATCTTATAGATGGCAAGAAATATCATTATGTGATCAAGGCCGAAAAGATCAAAGGTAAGGATACGGTTTGCCGCATAACGGTCGCATGCGTATGGAACGAAGGATTGAAGCGATTGACGAGCGAGCGCGACCTTATATGGCCGTGTGCCGCCCGGAAGTCGTAGATGAGGATGCATTACATGCCGGGTAAACTGCGCGGAATGACCTTGGTCGAAGTGATGATCGTTATCGTGATCATGGTGACGGTGAGTGTGGCGGTCTTTAATACCATGAACGGCGGGTTCGCCCTGTGGGATCGCGTGCTGACCCTTAAGCATGAAGAAGATATCGATATTGCCTTTGATAAGATGACGAGCGACCTGGGAAAGGTTGCCCGATTCTCGTTCATTGGTTTTCAGGGGCAGGAAAATGCGCTTTCTTTTCCGGTCATGGCCGACGGTTTTGAAGACAAAGGGCAGTTGACAGGCCTGAGACGTATAGCGCGTGTTTCCTATAGCATGGATACTTTGCATAAGGTCCTTCTGCGAAGCGAGACCCGGTTCGAAGATACCTTCAAATCGGCCCGGGGATATGAACGGACGTTACTCAAGGATGTGGTACGCGTTGAATTCCGGTATTTTTGCCGGCCGCTGCAAGGTACCGGCCTCGTGGAACGGTTGACGGTCAAGAAGGGGGATGCTATCCCGCACTTTGTGCAGGTAAATCTGATCGTGGAGGGCACAGACCGCCGTTATGACCGTATCACGCAACTGATCGAGGTGCCGATTGCCAAGACGATTTAATAACTATGCCGGCAGTATCCTGATATTCACCTTGTGGACGATCAGCGTTCTTTCTCTTTTTGCGGTCTATACGGGGTCTGCCAGCCGTATGCATATTACGGCGGCCAGGCGGCTTGAAGATCGCGCGGCCTTAAGGGACGCTACCGAATCCGGTGCCTATGACCTTGCCGATTATGTTACCAGCGAGTACCGGCGTCAATCGGTTTTGCTTTTCGCCCGCTTTTTGACGATCAGCAATGATCAGCGCTATATCCGTACCGTGCCGTTCCGGTATGGTTCTATCGAGAGCGTTTTAACGGATGAAGACGGAAAACTCAATATCTCGACGGCGCCGTTTGTCGTTTTCAGGAATTTATTCATACAGGTCGTCGGCCTGCCCGAGAACAAAGCCGTTGAACTGGCAAATAATATCATTGATTGGCGCGACGAAGATAACGAGCGCCGGGGAGGGCTTGAGATTACGAATAACGAAGACAGGTATTACCGGGAATCGGGGTTACCGTACACGCCCCGGAATGCCCTGTTTGAGCAGCTCGAAGAACTGCTTTTGGTGAAGGGGATGACCTTAGAGATCTATCAGGCGGCCATGCCCTATCTCACCGCGTATGGGAGCGGGAGGATCAACATCAATACGTGCCGGCGTGAGATCCTTGAATGCGTGGGTATCCCGCCGTTACTGGTGAAAAAGATCATGGATTTCCGGACGCGGCACCTGGCACAGGAAGGTCAAAGACCGGGTATTTTTCATTCATCCGAGACTGTTGTCCAGGAACTTGAAGGGATAGGTCCGCTTGATGACAGTGAAAAGAAATTGTTAGGCAATTTGACGAAAGATGGCATTATCGGGGTCGATTCGCAGTGCTTCAGGATTCGTTGCACAGGGAATTTTTTTAAGGAATATGCCTATATTGACTGTGTATTCCAGCCGGAAAAAGGAATACGGTATTGGCATGAAGGGTGGGGAAAGCCGGTATGACATTTTCGCATCACAAAAACAGGATAGGGATCGAATTTGCCGGCGATTATATCAATATCGTCGTTCTCCAGAATATCCATGGCAAGGAAGAGGTCGAGTATCTGGAAAGCATTATGGTCAAAGACCTGCCCGATTCGGCCGTGATTGGGCTCGTGCAGGGCGCCGTGAAAGCGGCCATGGCCAGGAATTATGAGACGGTCCTGGTCGTTTCCGCCAAGGACGCGATAACGAAGACCATCCAGATCCCTTCGACCGTCGACCATGAGATACGCGATATCCTTAATCTGCAGGCAGGCCGCCAGACACCGTATGCCCGGGAGGAGTTGATCGTCGATTATATCAATCTCGGGCAATATCAGGAAGTGTATACCAAGGTTTTTGTTACGATGGTCCCTGCGGCTTTGATCAAACGGCAATACCAGATACTGGAAGCGGCCGGGCTTAAGACCTCGAAGATCATATTCGCGGCCGATTGTATCGGCGCGCTCTGCGGCGAGATTGTGGGAAAAGACACCCCCGATCGGACCTATGCCCTGCTTAATCTTGGATTCGATACTGCGGACATCAGCATCTTTTGCCGAAACGGGCTCTTGTTCACGCGAAACATCCCGGTCGGGGTAATACAGTTGAGCCAGGATAGGGAAAAGACCGTGAAGCGACTCGCTGAGGAGATGCAGAAGACCATCGAGGCCTACCGGGTGGAAGAGATCGCCGGGGTTCCGGCAGTCCTTTATGTCGCCGGCGATGAGATTATCGTGCCGCCGATCGAGAGGACGGCGTTTTCCGGCGCCGGCCTCGAGATGCACAGCTTTAACATCGGGGATTACGTGACGATTAAAGAAGAGACGAAAAAAACAAAGGGCGCTTCAAGCTTTTCGCTGATCGCCAGCCTTGCCGCATGCGATAAACTGCACATCCGGCTGATCCCCGAGGAAGTGAAACTCCAACAGCAGTTCGAGGCCAAGGCGCGCCGGATCATTACGGCCGGTATCCTGGTCATGGTCATATTTTTTCAACTCTGTCTTATTTTTATTTCAAAGATGTATTTCAAGGAGCGGTATCTGGGGGCTCTCAAGACCGGTTATGAAGAAAAGATCAGCGAGGCGACAAGGCTCATGGGCCTTTCGGAAAAGAACCGTGTCCTTAAGACGTATCTGGGGTCCCGCGCATTGGCCGTCGAGGCGATTGCGCGGTTAAATGAGATACTTCCCGATGAGATATATCTTAAGGGGATCACCTTTGAGAACGAAAGTAAAATTGTCATCAAGGGCACCAGTAAATCGATGTCGCGGATATTCCAATTCGTCACGGAACTCGAAAATGACCCGCTGTTTTCCCAGGTGAAGACCGAATTCACCGAGAGCAGAAAAGAAGGAACCGAGGACGTGTCGGATTTCGGCATCGTTATGTCCCTTGAAGGTCATGAACAGGCGCAACCCAAGGCGGAGGAAAATGCCTCAACCACAGGAACAGAAAAAAAAGAAGCTGACGCCCGATGAATTTTTAAAAAATCTTTCGAAACGCGAAAAGATGATCGGCTACGTTGCGGGTTTTTTTGTACTGCTTCTTGTCCTGGACCGTTTGATCCTGGCGCCCATCCAGGACAGGATCAAAATGCTTGACGAGAACATCACCCAGGAGCTCGTTACGATCAAGGACGGGCTTATGATAACCGGCTACCGGGGCAAGATCGAAGACGAATATAAATCCATGACCAGCTATTTCTCGCCGGAACGGAAGACCCAGGAGGAAGAACTGGCCGGATTTTTGAAGGACATGGAAAACCTTGCGCGCGAAATGGGCGTTAACCTGACGACGATCAATCCGACCGGCAATATCGAAGAGGCAAAACTTTATACCCGATACGAGATCAAACTTGACTGTAACGGTACCATGGAAGCCCTCGTCAAATACATGTATGCGGTCAATGCGCAGTTAAAACCGACCAAGGTCGTGAGTTTCGAGCTTTTACCGCCGGCCAAGGCCGCCACGACCGTCCGGTGTACTATGACCATTACCAGGATATTCGTGACGCCGTGAGAACTACTAAACTTGTTTTTTTTCTTGGAGCATTGATCGCATTAGGCGGCCAGGTCTGTCATGCGGGTCCTTCTCCTGCTCCTGCGGAGGAACGGGATGCGGTGTACGCGGAGGCAAATACGCTTTTTGAAAAAAAAGAGATGAAAGCAGCCGAGGCCCTGTACCGTAAGGTCCTCACAATTGACCCGCAGTTCGCGCCGGCATATAATAACCTTGGCCTCGTTGCCTCGACGGACGAGGCGCGCATTAAGGATGCTATCCTCTATTTTATGCAGGCCATCAAATGCGACCCGTATTATGCCGATGCCTTTGCGAATCTGGGGATCATCTGCGACAGGATCGGGAACTATGACAGGGCAGAAAAATACCTGCAACACGCTATTGAACTTGATCCTTCAAACGCCAAATATCTTTTTTCCCTGGGCTGGGTCTATGTGTCGGGAATGAAAAATTACCGGAAAGGGATCGAGATACTGGACGCCTATGTGGCTATGGACAGCGATAATGCCGATGCGCATTATTTGTTGGGGATGGCATATATCGATACCGGAAAAAAAGAGAAGGTATTCGAAGAGATAACAGCGCTTCGGCAGCTTAATCAGGAGGCGCTTGCCGCAGCCCTGGAAGAGATGATACGCACGCCGTATACGGCGGGGAATGCTCAGAAAACGCCGCATACGGCCGTAAAGATGAACTATGACGTGACGATGGTTCCCCGGGGAATGGACGCCAAGGCTTTAGCCTCGCCGGTCCCGTCGCCCGGGGTCATCGGAAAAGGGACCATGACCGGGACAATCGCCCCTACCGCAGGGCCTGCCAGGATATCCGGGAACATGCCCCCGACAAAAAGAAAGGCGCGCATAAAGGGTACGACCGGTTCGCCTCAGGGCCAGGCGACGGGAAGCGGTACTATACAGCTGAAACTTTCGGGAAATGTGACGTCATGACAAAAAGAGCGCTGGTCGCCGGCGGGGCCGGTTTTATCGGCAGTCATCTGGTCGAGGAACTTATCGCACACGGCTACGCCGTAACGGTGATCGATAATTTTTCGACCGGCAGGGCCGAGAACCTTTCAGGACTACGGCCGGGCTCCTTTGAACTGGTGCGTGCCGATATAGCGTGTTTCGACGATATCCTGCCGGCAATGAGCGGTATCGACTATGTCTTTCACCTTGCGGCGCTGGCGGATATCGTGCCGTCTATCGAACGGCCGCTTGATTATCACCGGGCAAATGTCGACGGGACTATCGCCGTTCTCGAGGCCGCGCGCCGGTCGGGAGTAAAAAAAATAGTCTATGCCGCGTCGTCGTCCTGTTACGGTATCCCGGCATTGTTCCCGACCGATGAGGGGGCATCGATACGGCCGCAGTACCCGTACGCGCTGACCAAATACCTTGGGGAAGAATATCTTTTGCATTGGCATAAAATCTACGGGATCCCGGCGGTTTCTCTCAGGCTGTTCAATGTCTATGGCCCGCGGTCGCGCACGTCCGGGGCTTACGGCGCCGTCTTCGGCGTGTTCCTGGCCCAAAAATGCGCGGGAAAAAAATTTACCGTGGTCGGCGACGGGCGGCAGACCCGTGATTTTATTTTTGTAAAGGATGTGGTTCGGGCCTTCCGGATGGCAGCCGAGTCCGGTTCCTCCGGCGAGATATTCAACGTGGGGAGCGGCCGCCCTCAGAGCGTGAACAGGCTGGTCGAGCTTTTGGGCGGCGAAAAGGAATACATCCCCAAAAGACCGGGCGAGCCCGATATAACGCATGCCGATATAACGAAGATCACGAAGGCTCTCGAATGGAAACCGGAAACTTCTTTCGAAGACGGCGTGGCCGTTATGCTCCGGCATATCGATTGCTGGCGGCAGGCGCCGGTATGGACCCCGGCAATGATCGCGCGGGAGACACAGTCATGGTTCAAATATCTGGGGAGGTGACGTGGGTACGATCAAAAAGCAAAAGATAGTCGATTTCGACGATCTGGTCGAGGTCATCCGGAGGGAAAAACAGCGCGGGAAGAAGGTTATTTTAAGTCACGGTGTCTTTGATCTTTTGCATCCGGGCCATATCTGCCATTTTGAGGCTGCAAAGGGTATGGCCGACATCCTGGTCGTGACCGTCACGAAGGACGAATTTGTGAACAAGGGGCCGGGCCGGCCGGTCTTTAATCACCGCCTGCGCGCCGAATCGATCGCCGCGCTTTCCGCGGTCGATTATGTCGCGGTCAATAAATGGCCTACGGCGGTCGAGACGATCCTGCATCTCAAGCCCGATCTTTACGTCAAGGGCAATGAATACCGCGCCAAGGGTAAGGATATAACGGGTAAGATCTACGACGAAGACGCGGCCGTGCGTTCGGTCGGCGGCAAGCTGATCTTTACCGATGAGATCACCTTCAGTTCGTCGGAGCTTTTGAATATGCATTTCAGCGTCTACCCGCGGGAGGCCGATATATTTCTGCGCAACTTCAAAAAACGGTATACCTCCGATGCCGTGATCGACATACTGAAACAGACAAAGGATCTCAAGGTCCTGGTCATCGGGGACATCATCATCGACGATTATGTCTATTGTGCCGGGATGGGCAAACCGTCCAAGGACGATATCATTTCGACGAAATACCTGAAGGAAGAACGGTTTACGGGCGGCGTCCTTGCCGTTGCCAAACATGTCGCTAATTTCTGCAGAAAGGTCCACCTGGTAAGCGTGATCGGCACGCGCAACGATTGCGAGGATTTTATCCGCGCGAACCTTGCCCCCAATATCTCGGCAAAATTCTTTCGCCGGGATGATGTCCCGACGGTCGTCAAACGGCGGTTCCTGAACCCGGCCTTTCTGACCAAGATATTCGAGATCAACTACATCGACGATACCGAGCTTCCCGATCCTATAGCCCGGAAGGTCGAGCGCTATCTCGAA
Organism: Candidatus Omnitrophota bacterium; assembly: GCA_028715425.1. GTDB lineage: Bacteria > Omnitrophota > Gorgyraeia > JABMRN01 > JABMRN01 > JAQURW01. The sequence goes on along the minus strand of JAQURW010000024.1, from coordinate 897 downwards.
ACGGCGCTTAAAGACTATGACCTGGTGATCGTTTCTGATTTCGGCCATGGCTTTATAACCAAACGCATCGTGGACACGATCTGCGCCAGGGCCCGGTTCCTGTCCGTGAATACCCAGACGAACAGCGCCAATATGGGGTATAACCTTATAACCAAATACCGGCGGGCGGATTATGTCTGTATCGACGAGCCGGAGATCCGGCTTGCGATGCACAGTAAATTCGGCAAGCTGGAGGACCTGGTACTGGATCTGAGGAAAAAACTTTGCTGCGATCACATCATCATCACCCGGGGGCATTGTGGGGCGCTGGTCTACGAGAAAAAATCCGGTTTCTCGCACATACCGATATTCTCAAAGCAGATCGTCGACCGTATCGGCGCCGGCGACGCCTTCCTTGCGGTGACATCGCCGGTGGTCCGCGGGAAAAATCCCCTGGATGTCGTCGGATTTATCGGCAATGCGGTCGGGGCCCTTGCGGTACTGATCGTCGGGAACAGGACGCCGGTCGAGTCCGTTCCTTTGTATAAATTTATAAGGAGTTTATTGAAATAGGGAGATACCATGCGAAAATGCACAGTCTCAGGCGATATCCTTCAGGACTACCTGAAGGGCCTCAATGACGCCGGATCGTCGGTTAAGGCAAGTTTAAGGAACGGTATACGGGCGTCTCTTCCGGCTGCCCTTCAAAGGGTTTGTAAAGGCCTGCTCTTACTGCGGCAGAACAGGAGAAAGGTTGTCTTTATCGGGAACGGAGGGTCAGCGACGATTGCCAGCCATCAGGCGGTCGACTACTGGAAGAGTTGCTCCATACGCGCGCTTGCTTTCAACGACCCCGCGGCCCTTACCTGTATCGGTAATGATTTCGGATATGAATATGTTTTCCAGAAACCGGTCGAC
>JAQURW010000023.1 GCA_028715425.1 Candidatus Omnitrophota bacterium | reverse complement strand
GCAGAGATCGCAAAGGCGCTCGGTCTTTGGAAGGAATGCGTGGAAAATGTGCGCCAGGCGAGCATGCTTCATGACCTCGGGAAGGTCGGTATCAGCGAGGATATCCTGACGAAACCGGGAAAGCTTACCGATGAAGAATTTGCCAAGATAAAGGCGCACCCGCAGATAGGCGCAGACATTATACGTCCTATCCAGTTCATGCACGACATTATTCCCTTTATACTGCATCATCATGAACGTTGGGACGGCACGGGTTATCCGTCAGGCCTTGAAGGAAGGGAGATCCCGCTGGGCGCACGTATCATTGCCGTCGCGGACTCCTTTCAGGCCTTGATCTCGGACAGGCCGTACCGTAAGGCATATCCCGAAGATGAAGCCATCGGAATGATCGGGGAAGAGGCAGGTAAACAGTTCGATCCCGCTATGGTTAAGATTTTTCTTGAGTTAGTGAAGGGTTAGATATTACGCTTCTTTTTTTTCGGCTGACTCTGCCTGTGGTATCTTTGTTACATCAAAAGTCGTGCCGCAAAACGTGCACCATTTGCATTCACAATCGATCTTGTCCAGTTTTTTTCCGCAGAAGATACATTTCATACAGACTCCTTTCATAGAAAATGTAAAAAGTTTTAAATAACAGGGTAAAAAAAAATACCGCTCGTTGGCAGTATAAGTATGCCACAATAAGAGAAATAATACAACAACAATAGAGGTAAGAATTTTATAACTTAACAATTCGTATTAAGAAAAAAATAGCCAGCTTGCCTTGCTTGCAATATGGGATATACTCTAAGTAGAGCAGAGAGGAGGTTCTCTGTGAAGAAAAACGGTACCCGTACTCTGCGTGTTTTGATAATCGAAGATGATGCCGTCACAAGCATAACCCTTCAGAAATTGCTGGCAGATGTCCATACCGCACCGTATCACAGTGAATCGGTTTTTACCTTAAAGCAGGCTTTTGAACTTTTGGATGAATCAAGTTTTGATATTATTTTGTTGGACTTGAATCTCCCGGACTCCAAAGGGATCGATACTGTTGACAGCGTGTGGCGGCGTGCCCCTAATATCCCTATTGTTGTGACAACCGGTTCGCATGACGAACGCATTCTTTATCAGACCAAGGCCCATGGCGCCCAGGAATGCCTTTTTAAGGGGAAATATGACATCTACTGCCTCGATAAGACGGTCCATCTGGCCATCGAGAACAAACGGCTTCAGAATGCCCTCCGTAAACTCAGCCGCGAGCTCAATGATCTGAAAAATACGCAGAATATTCTGCCCCAATAATTGCCAATCTTGCCGCTTAGGGTGTATAATAGCGCTATGCCAGGTCAAAAATTTATCGGCCATGTCGACATGGATGCTTTTTTCGCAAGTATCGAACAGCGGGACGGTCCTTCCTACCGCAATAAACCCGTTGTTGTCGGCGCCGATCCGAAAGGCGGCAAGGGGCGCGGTGTCGTATCCACGTGCTCATACGAGGCGCGGCGTTACGGGATCCATTCGGCCATGCCGATCTCCGTTGCGTATGCGCGATGCCCTCATGCGGTATTCCTGCCGGTCGATATGGAAAAATACGAGTCAGTGTCCCGGCAGGTCTATCAGATACTGAATGATTTTACCCCGGATATCGAGACTATCGGTATCGATGAGGCTTTTTTTGATATTACGGGAAGTTTTCACCTGTTCGGTAGCCCGGCCGATACCTGTATTATGATAAAGACACGGATACGGCAGGAAACCGGTCTGACCGCTTCTATCGGCCTGGCCCCGATCAAGATGGCTGCGAAGATTGCCTCGGACATGCGAAAACCGGATGGTTTTGTCGAGGTCAGCCGGGAGGGCCTTCTCGATTTTCTGTGGCCGCTGGATATCGGTAAAATGTGGGGGGTCGGTGCGAAGACGCTCCCGCTTCTTCATGAAATGGGGATCAAGACCATCGGTGACTTGGCGAGGAGGCAGCCGTCCGAATTGAGCGGCCGTTTTGGCGCAAGCGGCGCCCATTTTTGGCAACTGGCCAACGGCATAGACGATCGGAACATCGAACCGGGACATGAGGCGCAGTCCGTGAGCAATGAAATCACCTTTGATACCGATACCTCCGATAAAGAACTGTTAGCCGGTACCCTTATGTATCTGTCGGAGAAAGTTTCTGCGCGGTTAAGGGAGGACCGTCTTACGGGAAGGACGATAATGTTAAAGGTCCGGCTTAAGGGATTTACGACCTATACCAGGGCGGTAACGATCCCGGAGGCGACTAATTATGCCGATTCCATTTATTATAAGGTGACGGAATTGTGGAACAGGTTTTATTTACACGGCAGCAAGATACGGCTGGTAGGGGTAAGGGTCTCAAACCTGTGCCGCCAGGATGAGACCGGCTTGCTTTTTGAGGATAGCGGCGAGCATGTGCAGGAACGCATTCACGGCGCTCTCGATTCGATCCGTCAAAAATTCGGGGAGGGCCTGGTCTACAGGGCCCGGAGCCGGAGGGATACCCCCTCAAGAGGTGGCGTATAGATTTTTCTTGGCAATTTTTGAAAAAGTGGTATAATACACGGCTAATATCCAAAACGGCCAAAAGAGAAAAAGTAAGAATATTGTTCTAACGAAAGGGGGAACACACATGAAGAAGTTGATGGCCATTGTAATGATCATGGCGGTCCTTTCCATTGTAGCGGTTGCGTATGCCGCGAATGAGGCAAAGGATGTGGCCAAGAAAGTCGTCGAGTATCCGGCCAATGTAGTTGCGAAATCAGCCGAAGCGGTTGGCGTGACTGCGAAGAACGCAGCTGACACAGTGACTAACGAAGCCCAGAATGTCGGCGGCGCTTTAACAGGCAATGCCGAGGCTGCAAAAGGTGTAGTGACCGAGCCGGTTATGGGAACTGCCAAAACAGCGAGCGAAGCTGTCGAATATACGGTAAGCATTCCGGTAACAGCAGCAAAGTAACGCAATAGTTAATATAAAAAAACCCCTGTTTCATACGAAACAGGGGTTTTTTTATATTAACTGATCAGATCTTCGACGGTTTTTTTTTGGATTTCCTGTTTGGTGACAAAGGCGATACCGACGCCGCAGGTATCGTCCTCATTGTCGTCTATGCGCACGACACGGCCGAGTATCTTATTATCGACCATAAGGACGCGTGCCTCGATCTCCTTGCAGATAGCGGCAGTTCTGTAATCGAGATCTATCAAAAGGTAGCTTGAGAGAGCGGGGACGCTTTTGGCGCCGGTCGTAAAAAGAAGGCCTGACGCGCTAAGATTTTTCGAGGTGGCATTACCGAATTGAGCGGGGATTTTTTTGTCTTTCAGCGAACGAACGATGTTGTAATGGAGGGGCTTATCATAATCATAACGCAGGAATTCCCGTTTTTCCTTCATTGCGTTTTCTCCAACCATGCATTACCCCCTTATTGCTGGAAGGTTATGACCAGAAATCTTCCGTATTATAGCCCAAAAAGATTGATTTTGGAACATATTTTTTAGAATTTTTTTTAAAGGCATGATTTTTAAATTGACTTTTACGGATGCTCATGTATATTGGAACAAATAACCTCCCGTATCATGAAAGGAACAATGCGATTTCGTAAAGCGAAAGCTGCAGTTCTTTTATTGACCGCCCTGGGGGGCCTCGCTCAAACGGCTTATGCCGGCGAATTAGATATCCTTGTTAAGAAACTCGTCGAAAAAAAGATATTGACCGAGGACGAAGCACGGGGCATCGTCGAAGAAACAAAACAAGAGGTGGCAAAAGAAGCAGCCGCCGTCAAAACGCCGCCTGCCCCGGCGGATTGGACCCAAAAGGTCAAGATAACCGGCGATGTCCGTGACCGCCTGCAGACAGACTGGGGGAAAAATCTTGGCCCTGCGCATCAGCGGACCCAGAATCAGATACGCGCCCGTGCGGGTATCGAAGCAAAGATAAACGAGCAGGTCAAGGCCGGCATGCGCGTCGTCTCAGGCACGAGTAATGCCCGTTCAACGAACCAGACACTGACGTCGGTCTTCAGCGGGAAACAGATATGGTTCGACCTTTTTTATATTGCATGGTTTCCCGAATTCAGGCCGTTAAAAGATTCCAGCCTGTGGCTGGGTAAATTTGAAAATCCTCTTGAGAAGACCGACCTTACCTGGGATCGCGATATTGACCCTGAAGGATTAGCGTTCAAATATCTCTCGCCGTCGTTTAAAACCGGTTCCATCTCTGAAATGAACGTTTACGGGAATTTCGGCCTTTTCTGGCTTAATGAATTTCAAACCGCCGAAACAGACCAAATGCTGTGGATATGGCAGGCCGGTATCAGGGCTCTTTTAAATGAAGAATGGGGAACGAGCCTTGATATAGCGGCCGCTTATTATAATCCGACCAGGATCCCTCATCGGACCTTAACAGGGACCGCAGGTACGAATACGCTCTTTCCGTCAACTGATCCGCAATATGCCAACACATTACGTTATGATTATGATATGCTAGACTTTCTTATTCAACTGGATAACAAGAAATTCTTCGATTATGACCTTCCGTTCGGTTTGTGGGGAGATGTCATTGTTAATCCCTCATTAAGCGATAAAAATCTTGGTTTTATGACCGGCGGATATTTTGGCAGTAAGAAGGCGAAGGAACAGGGAGAATGGAATGTATACGGGGATTTTCAATGGGTTGAACGGGATGCCATCCTTGATGTCTTTCCTGACCAGGACTTTTACGGGTTTACCTCAACAGGGAACCCTGTGGCTGGCGGAACCAACGGTTACGGGTTCCATTTCGGCGTACAATATAGGATATTAAAAAATACCTTATTCCATTTTAAATACGGATGGTCAAAGCCGATCGATATCCAGGAAGTGAATTCCCAGGAGCGGACAAAAGATTATCAGTATATTCGTTCCGAGATACTGGTTAATTTTTAAAATTTTTATCATCCACTTGACAAAGCTAACTTTTGTGATATACTCTTAACACCAGTATTTAACCACCGTATGTGACTCGAATATGGGCGCGAAGGGAGGTGAATCAGTCAAAAAGCCAGCAGTCATATATTCTTTCCGTGAACCGGACGCATGCCATCGTTTCGTATGCGATAAGGTAGACGGAATAAGGTGAAGTTGATAGATGCGAGAGAAGCCTTATACCGGCTTCGATCGTTAAAAATATAAGTAACGGATTCTTAAGTAAACTCCAAGGAGGAGAAATGAGATTTTTAAAAGTATTATGTGTTCTGGCGCTTGCCATATCCATAAGCGGATTGGTTTATGCCGAGACACAAAGCGTAAAGATTTCCGGCGATTTAGACGTGAAATCTATTATGAGAGACGCCTACAACCTCTCGAAACGTAATGCTGAGCCAGTTGATCTTCGGACCGGCAATCAGGATACGTGGCAGACATATTTTATGTCGACCACGGAAGTCCAGATCGATGCCGACCTGACGGACAACGTTGCAGCGGCGATCCGGCTTTTCAATCAGAGAGATTGGGATGTCCAGGCGAAAAGCGTTCAGGTATCGACCTATGCGAATGAGGGGTATGCCCCGAATCCCGAAGAGTTTAATGTCGATGTCAACTTGGCATACATTGAACTTAAGGAATTCCTGTATTCACCTCTGACGTTGAAAATCGGTCGTCAGAACCTGTGGTTCGGTAAAGGGTTTATCGTCGGCGCAAACCAGAGGGATCCGGACGGTACTATTAACGCAAACGAATATACCGTTATGAATTCCTTTGACGCGTTCCGCGCGACGTTAGACTACGATCCGTGGACCATCGACGTTGTTATGTCGAAGATATGGGAAAATGATATCCAGTCCAAGGACGATGTCGATCTGTACGGTGTCAACGTTGGTTATATTTTCGACTGCTACAATGCCGAAGCGGAAACGTATTATTTCCTGAAAGATGACCGGTCGCTTGATAACTGGAACATCAAAGACGGTAATACGATCCACAACTGGGGTATCCGTGGCAGTTTAGACCCGATACAGAACTGGACCGCGGCAGCCGAATGGGCATGCCAGTGGGGTCAGTATGTCGGCGCCCGGATGCAGACCGAAAAGAGAGACCGCTCAGCATGGGCGATCGATGCCAGCCTCGAATGCAGGCATTTCACGGAACAGTATGCATGGAAGCCGAAAGTCGGCGCTGAGTACATTTATTATTCCGGCAACAAGAACATAAAAGATGAAACGCCCCATTCAACCGGGACGTACACAGGCTGGGATCCGATGTACAGAGGAAAATTTGACTCGAAGATAAGGGAATGGTACGGCCGTTATTATCTGACAGCTCAGGATATCAACAACCAGAAACCTGATATGGCCCAGAGATATCCCGATTCTTCAGAATCAAACCAGCACCAGGTTATCGTTATGGGTTCGATTCAGCCGACGGACAGTCTTACATTTGATTGCCGTTATCTGAACTTCTGGCAGCAGTATGAGACTTTCCACCAGGATACCTCGGCGCATAGGGATACGGCCAGAGTACAAGATGACCGTTATCTTGGCGGCGAAATAGACCTCGAAGCGACATGGGACTATACGGAAGACGTATCGTTCAATATGCTCGCGGCATGGTTCTTCCCTGGTTCTCATTACTATGACCAGTCGAACGATCCGGCCACGGACCTTGTTGCATCAGTGAAGTTGTCCTTCTAACGATACCGGTTACGGTTTCGTATAAAGAATCCCGCGCCTCCGGCGCGGGATTCTTTATTTCAGGGCAAAAAATTCCTATCAAAAATCTTGCCATACCATAATTATATGCTATAATAGTAAAACTTTAGCTTAGCTATGCCCCCATAGCTCAGCTGGCAGAGCAACTGACTCTTAATCAGTGGGTCCAAGGTTCGAATCCTTGTGGGGGTACGCGGGAGTAGCTCAGTTGGTAGAGCGTCACGTTGCCAACGTGAATGTCGCCGGTTCGAGCCCGGTCTCCCGCTCCACTTTTGCCGGGGTTTAACGGCGAGCAAAAGCGTCTTTCTTTTAAAAGTCATTCAGACAATAAAAGTATATTCTTTCACCGAAGCTTGGTCCCGAAAACAAGGAGGCTTATCACGATGCGAATTATGGAATTTTTGAACAAAAAAGCAGTCTCTGCGAATATTGAGGCCACTGATAAAAAGGGTGTGCTGACGGAGCTTATCGATCTGTTGATCAAGGCCGGCGCTATGAGCGCCAAAGACCGGGATACGATCATCAAGATCCTTATGGAACGAGAAGAGTTGGGATCGACCGGGATCGGCCAGGGTATCGGGATACCGCACGGGAAAACATCCCTCGTGAAAAACCTGGTAGCGGCCTGCGGCATTTCAAAAAACGGCGTCGATTTTGAATCTCTCGACGGAGAACCTGCGCATATCTTTTTTCTTTTGCTGGCGCCGGAGGACTCTGCAGGACCGCATCTCAAGGCCCTTGCGCGGATATCACGGCTTCTGAAGGATAAATATTTCCGCGACCTTCTCAGGAACGCGCATGACGAGAAGGAACTGATAAAGGTCTTAAGTGACGAAGACGCAAAACGCCCCTAAGATATGAAATTACTGAAGTGGCTCTATCCGGGAATGCTGGTCAAGCGCTGGATATTTATAACCACCATCGGGGTCGTTTTTATTTCGATGGGCTTTGCAATCATGATATCGGAGCAGATGGCCCGGAACAAGACCTTTGCCAGCGGTGTCATACTTGTCGGAATACTTTTTGTCATAACCGGCATGAAACGGATGGTCAAGTCGTTTGTCACTGTTTTTCTTCCCGAGGAAGGAAGCCGTCTCGTCGACCGGGTCTATGCCAAACGGATACTCGAGCGCGGCCCGCGTGTCGTGGCGCTCGGCGGAGGACACGGACTGTCGACACTGCTTCACGGATTGAAAGAATATACGACTAACATTACGGCCATTGTAACGGTGGCTGACGACGGCGGCTCTTCAGGGAGGCTACGTGAAGAATTCGATATCCTGCCGCCCGGCGATATACGGAATTGCCTGGTAGCGCTTGCGGATGCCGAAGACCTGATGCAGCGGCTGTTCCAGTTCCGTTTTAGCGAGGGAAAGGACCTGAAGGGGCACAGCTTCGGCAACCTTTTCATCACCGCGATGACGCGTGTTACCGGCGACTTCGAACAGGCCGTGAAGGAATCGAGCAAGGTCCTGTCGGTCAGGGGCAATGTCGTACCCTCGACGACGGACAAGGTTGTTCTGGTCGCCGAACATAAGGACGGGTCTCAGACAGAAGGGGAGAGTAAGATCCCCCAGTCGTTGAGCCCGATACGGAAGATGTACATCCGCCCCGAGGCATGTGTCCCTACCAAGGAAGCGGTGGATGCGATACGGAAGGCGGATGTTATCGTCATAGGACCCGGGAGTTTATATACCAGTCTTGTGCCGAACCTTCTGATAAAAGGGATAGCTGCGGAGATATTCAGATCAAAAGCCCAGAAGGTCTTTGTATGCAATGCCATGACGCAGCACGGCGAGACCGACGGTTACCGGGTTAGCGACCATCTGCGCGCCTTGATCGACCATGCGGGGAAGGGGATCGTTAAACATGTCATTGTTAACGGCGGAAGTGTCCCCGAGGAGATTCTGTCAAAATACGCCCGGGAATATGCCTATCCCGTTGTCCTTGACAGCGAGAATGTGAAGAAACTCGGATGCGATATCATTAAATCGGATATTGTCTCTACTGAAGGTTATGTGCGTCATAACCCGACGAGACTGGTGCGTTTGATATTGAACCTTGTTGCGAACGAAGATTGATATGCCAAAAGTACGATTACTGCTGACGGTACATAACCATCAGCCGCCGGACAACTTCGGGTGGATATTCGAAAAGGCATACGGAACCTCCTATGAGCCGTTTGTCGGGGTCCTGGAAAGGTATCCTGACGTAAAGGTTGCGTTGCATTATTCGGGAAGCCTTTTGGAATGGTTTGCCGCGAACAAGCCTGATTTTATAAAACGGTTAAAGGCACTTATCAGGCGCCGGCAGGTGGAACTCTTGACCGGCGGATTCTATGATCCGATATTGCCTATGATCCCGGACCGGGACAAATCGGCGCAGATCGGCCTTCTGACGGAATATATCAAGAACTACTTTGAATATGTTCCCCGCGGGGTATGGCTTGCCGAACGGGTCTGGGAACCGGAGCTGTCGAATGTCTTTATGCGGCACGGGCTTCAATATACCGTGGTCGACGAATATCACCTGAGGACTGCCGGTGTAAAAGGCACTTCGATTAACGGGTACTATGTGCTCGGGAACGGTTTTAAGATTTTTGCTGCCGATAAAAAGCTCAGGTATATCATGCCGTTTTCGAGGATCAAGGATATTGTCGGACATTTCACGCGGTTATCGGCCGAAGATGCCGAGGCGCTTATGGTCTTTGCCGATGACGGGGAGAAGTTCGGTTTTTGGCCGCATACATACGCGTGGGTGTATAAAAAGAAATGGCTTGAACAGTTTTTCGCGTTCCTGAGCGCCTCATCTAAGGACATCGAAACGGTCTCCTTCGACCAGGCGAGTGATCTTTACAAGCCGCGCGGGGAAGTGACTATTCCGCGGACAAGTTACGGCGAGATGATGGAATGGTCCCACGGCGATTTTAACAATTTTTTTCAAATGTACCCTGAAGTGAATATCATGCGTAACCGCATGCTCGGCGTGAGCGCGATGATCCATGAGGCCCAGGGGCAGAAGTTCCTGACCTCTAAACAACGGGGGATCCTGGAAAATGCGCGCGTGGAGCTGTTCAAGGCACAGGCGGGGTGCGCCTATTGGCACGGTATTTTCGGGGGGCTGTATCTTAATCATTTGCGTTCCGGCATATACCGGCATCTGATTGCCGCCCAGAACTTGATCGAACGCCTGGCGGCAGGACCGAAAATTCAGGTCAGGACCTGCGATCTCGACGACGATAAACACGATGAGGTCGTCATCGGGAACAAGTTCATAGAACTGTACGTAAAACCGGACTCAAAGGGCGTGATTTTCGAGTTCGACCTCAAGACAAAGACGCGGAACATAATGACGACGATCGCCCGGCGGCGCGAACCCTATCATGCGCGGCTTCTGAAACCGCGGACGATAGGGCTTTTGGAAATGAAGAGGAACATAGACTCCAACAAGGAACTGAATATATATGATGTCCTGGGCATTAAGGATAAATCGCTGAAACAATATCTGGTCTATGACGATCATCAGAAAAACTCTTTTATTGACTATATTTTCTCCGGGCGTGTGGGGATCAACGATTTTGCCAAGGCTAAATTCGCCAATATTGTGCCGTTGTCGCGGTCTCCGTACCGGCTGACCAAGAGCGTGCAGCACAACGCGGTCTCATGTATCCTTGATAAAGAAGAGCGGTTTGTCATGGGGAAAAAGCCGTTCAGCCTCCAGATCCGCAAGGTCATCATGATGGAAGAGGAGGCGTGTTTTAACGTTGAGTATACGCTTACGAACCTTTCAGGCGAGTTCCTGAAGGCGGTATTTGCGGTCGAATTTAACTGGTCGCTTATGGACCGCCGCTTTCTGCGTAAGCGCGACGTGCCCAGGACGAACGAATTGACGCTCGAGGATGGGTGGGAAAGGATGCGGCTTACCATGCAGTTCAGCGACACGGTGCGGCTTTGGACCGTACCGGTATTTACGTTGAACGAATCGGAGGCCGGGCTTGAAAAGACATACCAGTATGTAAGCGTGCTTGCGCAGAAGCCCATAGAACTTGACGTCCAGGGCAGTGTGACGTTTAACACGAAGGTCCAGGTTGAATAATATGCCGGAAGAACCCGTTATTGTCGAAAGAAAGATCATTATTAAAAATAAGGCGGGGTTGCATGCCAGGCCTGCCGCCCTCTTTGTCCAGATCGCCAACAAATATGACAGTGTCATTACGGTTATCAAGGGTAAGGAGAAGGTAAACGGCAAATCGATCATGGGGATCTTGATGCTGGCCGCCGGCAGGGGAAGCCAGATCAGTATTATGGCCGAAGGGCACGATGCAGAAGAAGCGGTCCAGGAACTCTCGCTTTTGCTCCTTGAAGAGAAAGACGCTGATTACGGGTTCGGAGGGAAGAAGATATGAAACTTAAGGAAATGATATTGAAGGGCATTCCGGCTGCGCCGGGGATATCCATCGGAACGGCATATCTTCTGGACAGTGAAGAGTTTGTCATTCCCCGCCGGAAGATCAAAAAGGAAGACGTCCCTCTTGAGATAGAACGGTTCAATAAATGCCTGGCAAAGACACGCAAGGAGCTTCTGGAGATCAAGGGAAAGATCGCCGACGAGATGGGGTCCGAACACGCCGAGATATTCAGCGCTCACCTCCTGGTCATCGAGGATCCTATCCTGATCAACGACGTTATTTCGCGAATCGAGAAGGACCTTCAGGCAGTCGAGACCGTTTTCCTCGATATCATGAAACGGTATATCGATGTCCTGTCGAAGACGAACGATGAATATCTTCGCGAACGTGTCAGCGATATCAATGATGTGGGAAAACGTGTCCTTCGCAACCTCCTGGGGACCAAACAGGAAACGCTTGAAACACTTAAGGAAAAGGTTATCGTCGTTGCCTACGACCTTTCCCCCTCGGATACGGCGCTTATGCATAAGCGTAATGTCCTGGCCCTGGTGACGGATATAGGCGGCCGCACTTCGCATACCGCCATTATGGCTAAATCGCTCGAGATCCCTGCGGTCGTCGGTTTAGAGGTCGCGACCGCCCGCATCAAGAACGGGGATTTTCTTATTGTAGACGGAGCTCACGGACAGGTTCTCGTCAACCCTACGCAGGAGAATCTGAAAAAATATGAACTCGAACAGCGCAAGTTCCTGGCATTTGAGCGGGATCTGGACGCCTTGAAGGAGCTTCCCTGCCAGACGCTGGACGGGAAGCGTATCATCCTGGCGGCGAACATCGAAATGCCGGAAGACGTCAAATCCGTTTTGGAACACAAGGCTGATGCCGTCGGGCTCTACAGGACCGAATATTTTTATATGAACCGTAAAGGGCTGCCGACCGAAGAAGAGCATTATGCCGCGTGCAAATACGTCGCCGAAAAAATGTATCCGCGGCCCGTTGTTGTCCGTACGCTCGACCTCGGCGGGGACAAATTTTTATCGAACCTGCATGTCCCGCGGGAGATGAACCCGTTCATGGGGTGGAGGGCTATCAGGTTCTGCCTGGCGCGGCCGGACATTTTTAAGACCCAGCTTTCGGCCATTTTGCGGGCGTCGGCCCACGGCAAGATCAAGATAATGTATCCGCTTATTTCGGGGCTTGACGAACTGAAACGGGCAAACTCCATGCTGGAAGAGGTCAAGGACGATCTGCGCAAAAAGAATATCAAGTTCGACGAGAAGATCGAGGTCGGCGCTATGATCGAAGTGCCGTCGGCTGCCATGACGAGCGATATCCTGGCCAAGGAAGTCAATTTCTTCAGTATCGGCACCAATGACCTTATCCAGTATTCCCTTGCCGTCGACAGGGTCAATGAAAAAATAGCCTATCTCTATGAGCCGGCGCACCCGGCGGTCTTAAGGTTCATAAAGACCATCATCGATAACGGCCATGCCAACAATATCTGGGTAGGGCTGTGCGGTGAGATGGCGGGTGACGTTCTCTTAACGATCATCCTGGTTGGGCTCGGGCTTGACCATTTCAGTATGTCGCCCGTTAATATGCTGGAGGTCAAGCGTCTTATACGCGCGATCTCCTTTAAAAAGGCCGAAAAGATCGCGGAGAAGACGCTGAAACTGGCGACGGCTGCGGAGGTCGAGGCGTTCGCGCGCGAAAAACTAAAAGAAGTCGCGCCTGACCTTGCAATGGGGTTGGATTAAACGGAGGGAGCGGTTGAAGGCAATTATCCTTGCAGCAGGTTATGGAACGCGGCTGTATCCGCTTACCATAGACAAGCCGAAGGCCCTGCTGGACATCGGGGGGAAGACCATACTCGAGAGGTTGCTCGGGAAGGTATCGCTGATCAAAGGCCTGAACGGTTGTTACCTGATCACCAATCAAAAGTTTTATAAAAATTTTTCAGCATGGGCCCTCGCACCGGCCGGACGCAAGGTGAAGAAGTCTCTGGAGGTTATCGACGACGGGACCTCCTCCAACGAATCGAGGCTCGGCGCCATCGGCGATATCTGTCTGGTCATGGACAAGAAAAAGATCGACGACGATATCCTGGTGATGGGGAGCGATAACCTGTTCGAATTCGATCTCACGGCCTTTGTCGATTTTTGTCAGAAACGGAAGGGCGCAGCATGCCTGGCGCTCTACGATATCGGGGACCTGAAAAAGGCTTCGCTCTACGGTATCGCAATGGTGGATGCAAAGGACGGCAGGGTCACGGACTTTCAGGAAAAGCCGAAAGAGCCCCGAAGCACCCTCGCGGCGACGGCGATCTATTTTTATCCGCGCGAAACAATACGGCATTTTAACGAATACCTGGCGACCGGCCTTACCAAGGATGCGCCCGGTAACTTTATCAAATGGCTTGCTGCCAGGGAAAACGTTTACGGATTTATTTTTAAGGAACGGTGGTACGATATAGGTGATCTTGCGTCGCTTGAGGCGGCCGATAAAGAATATCGGCGTAATGAAAAGGGTAAACACGAAAGGAAGGAATGATCATGAGAAAGGACACGTATTTGTTGAGCTCCGAGAGCGTCACCGAAGGGCATCCCGACAAGGTATGCGATCAGATTTCGGATGCGGTATTGGATGCCATCTACCGGGACGACCCGAACGGCAGGGTAGCGTGTGAAACGTTGGTGACGACGGGCCTTGCGGTTGTCGCCGGCGAGATCACGACGTCGACCTATGTCGATATACCGAGCATCGTGCGCCAGACCATAAAAGAGATCGGGTACACCCACGCTGTTTACGGTTTCGATTTTCTTACCTGCGGTGTCGTGACCTCGATCCAGAAACAATCGCCGGATATTGCCCTCGGCGTCGATACCGGCGGGGCCGGCGACCAGGGGATGATGTTCGGGTATGCCACGAATGAGACCAAGGAGCTTATGCCGATGCCGATATCGCTGGCGCATAAACTTTCGATGCGCCTGGCCGAGATCCGCAAACAGAACATCGTCGGTTACCTCCGTCCCGACGGGAAGACGCAGGTCACCGTCCAGTATAAAGACGGCAGGCCTCATGCAGTGACTACGGTCATCGTGAGCGCCCATCATGATTCGAAGGCGAAGATGAAGGATATCCGTAACGACATGATAAAGCTTGTCATCGATAAGGTCATCCCGAAACAGCTTATGGCCAAGGATGTACAAATATTCGTCAACCCGACGGGCCGGTTCGAGGTGGGCGGACCGCAGGGTGATACCGGCGTTACCGGCAGGAAGATCATCGTCGATACGTACGGCGGGGTCGGGAGCCACGGCGGCGGGGCCTTTAGCGGCAAAGACCCGTCCAAGGTGGACAGGTCGGCATCCTATATGGCGCGGTATGTCGCCAAGAACATTGTTGCCTCAGGTCTTGCCACGCGTTGCGAGATACAGATCGCGTATGCCATCGGTGTCGCAGAGCCCGTGAGCGTCATGATCAATACCTTCGGCACAGGGAAGACAAGCGAAGAAAACCTGGTAAAGATAGTGCGGGAACTGTTCCCGTTGACGCCGAAGGGGATCATCGAGCATCTTAAACTTCGCAGGCCTATCTACCGGAAAACGGCTGCGTACGGCCATTTCGGCAGGGAAGACGAAGGTTTTAGCTGGGAAGAGATCGATAAGGCGAAGGAACTTCAGCGAGCGGCCAAATAATACTTGACCACCACATCAAGGCATAGAAAGGATCATTAACGATGCAGTATGATATCAAGAATATAGGCTTGGCGGATAAGGGAAAAAACCGCATCGAATGGGCCGAGAATTACATGCCGGTCTTAAGACTTATCCGTGAACGGTTCAGCCGCGAAAAACCGCTTAAAAATAAGACTATTGCGGCATGTCTGCATGTAACGACCGAAACCGCGAACCTCATGACGACCCTTAAGGCCGGGGGGGCTCATGTGTACCTCTGCGCCTCCAATCCTCTCAGTACCCAGGATGATGTCGCAGCGTCCCTGGTCAAACATCATGGGATACCGGTCTTTGCGATAAACGGAGAGGGCAAGAACACCTATTATAAGCATATCGTTCAATGCCTTGACGTTAAACCGGCGGTCACCATGGATGACGGCGCGGACCTGGTCTCGATGGTGCATATGAAACGGCGCGACCTGGCAAAAAACATCATCGGGAGCACCGAAGAGACGACGACCGGCGTTATCAGGCTCAGGAGCCTCGAAAAATCGAAGACCCTGCTCTTCCCGGTCATAGCGGTCAATGATTCCAAGACCAAACACCTGTTCGATAACCGGTACGGCACCGGGCAGTCTACGGTCGACGGTATCATGAGGGCGACCAATGCTCTTATCGCGGGCACTAATTTTGTGATATGCGGTTACGGTTGGTGCGGCCGCGGCGTGGCGATGCGGGCACGGGGCATGGGCGCGAACGTTATTGTCGCGGAGATCGATCCTTTGAAAGCCCTCGAGGCGGTCATGGACGGTTACCGGGTCCTTCCGATGAGCCAGGCGGCGCCGATCGGCGATATCTTTGTGACTCTGACCGGCGATATCCATGTCCTCCGCGCGGAACATTTTAAGGTGATGAAAGACGGGGCGCTGGTGGCCAACTCGGGGCATTTCAACGTCGAGATCGATATCCCGGTGCTGGAAAAAATGGCCAGGAAAAAAAGGATGGTCCGCAGCTTTGTGGAAGAATATACCATGAAGGACGGAAAAAAGATCAACCTTCTTGGCGAAGGCAGGCTTATTAATCTTGTCGCCGCGGAAGGCCATCCGGCTAACGTCATGGACATGAGCTTTGCCAACCAGGCCCTTGCCTCCGAGTATGTCATTGAACAGGGGGGGGCGCTGGAGCGCAAGGTCTATACCATACCGGAAGCTATCGATAACGAGATCGCGCGTCTTAAACTGAAGGCGCTGGGCGTGAATATCGATAAACTGACCGAAGAGCAGAAGAAATATCTGGCAAGTTGGGAAGCAGGAACCTAAAAAGGAGACGACGATGAAGAAGAATGTTGAGGATCTGGCGCTTAAACTTGCGCTGGCCGGTTCAGTCGATGAAAAACGGTCATTGGCAGGAGATATATTCCGGATGGCGTATGAGGCCGGGATCTATCCTGCGAGCATCAACGATTTCTATCTGGCCAGAGGCAGGGAGAAATTCGGCGGGTTTACCGTGCCCGCGATCAATATCCGGTCGATGACGTTTTACCTGGCGTCCGCTATATTCCGTACGGCGAAAACAATGGAGGCAGGAGCCTTTATTTTCGAGATCGCGAAATCGGAGATGG
>JAQURW010000202.1 GCA_028715425.1 Candidatus Omnitrophota bacterium | reverse complement strand
GTGTCCTTACCGATGCGAACGGCAAGTTAGCCGGTTTTGCGGATACCGATGAGACCGGCACATACCACCTCTATAATGTGCCGGCAGGGAACTATCAGGCGCAGGCGAGGTTTGAGGGATCCAACAGTAATTCCTACAAGCTGAGCGTGGCCGACGGCCAGACCGTAACGCAGGACCTCACCTTCACGACCGAAGAATTGATAGTCGTCGGCGATGTGGATGGGAACGGCCTGGACGATATCGTCGTTAACTTCGGGAACTACGGGATCATGGTATACTACGACAACGGGAACTGGGTTTCGCTGAACGCGATCAGCCCTGACCTGTTCGTGCTGGGCGATATAGACGGAGACGGCGCCAAGGAAGTTATCGGGGACTTTGGCCAGTACGGTATCCTGAAATACGATTACGATACGAACAACTGGACGATGGTCAACCCGGTTTCTTCGAAATTCATGCTGACCGGCGATGTTGTCGGCGATACCAAGGACGATATTATCATCGACTTCGGCAGCGCCTACGGCATCCTGGTGTATGATAACGGGACCGACACATGGACGCCGATAAACCAGGTAAATTCCAAGAGCATAACCCTGGCCGACATTGACGGCAACGGAAAGAAGGACCTGGTCATCGACTTCGGCGATGCCTACGGCATCTGTGCGTACGTGAACGGCACGACCTGGCAGTCGATCAACGCGGCCAGCGCTAAGAGTATAGCCGTGGCAAGGATCGATACGGGCAATGTCCAGGACGACCTGGTCATCGACTTCGGCGATGTCTACGGTATTTACGCGTATATCAACGGCGCGACCTGGCAGTTCATTAACGGCGCCAGCGCTAAGAGCATAACCGTGGCGAATCTTGATGCGGGTAGCAATCAGGACGACCTGGTCATCGACTTCGGCGACGCCTATGGTACGTTGGCATTTGTCAATAATGCCAATTGGGAGGTTATCAACGGGGCCAGTGCTATGGATGTCACAGCCGGAAACTTGAACGGCAACGCAGGGGACGATCTGGTCGTAGATTTCGGGCCTCAGTATGGAATGCTTGTCCGTACTGAAGACGGCAACTGGACACAGATCAATGCGGAGAGTCCCAACGCGTAAGTGATGCCGGGCATATAGCTTAAAGAATACCACCGAATCCCAAGAATCTTCTTGGGATTCGGTGTTTTTGGGGTATAATTTGTGTCAAAAGGAGCATGCCATGGTAAACAGTGAAAAGAATATTGCCGGTTTTGTCGAAGAACTTAAAAGGGCCTATGCGGCGGATCTTGTATCGGTTATATTGCATGGGAGCGCGCTCGAGGACGCCTTCTCTAAAAAGCATTCAGATATCAATCTCCTGGTGGTCCTCACTAATACCGCCATGGAGAGCCTGTCCCGCATTAAGCCTGTGCTGAACAGGCGGGCTTATCAAAACATAAGCGTGATCTTTTTTACCGAAGGGTTTATCAGGGGATCCGGCGATGTCTTTTCGATAGAATTCATAGAGATGAAAGAGCGGTACAAGGTCCTCTGGGGCAAGGATGTCCTGAAAGACCTCACGCTTGATGTCAGGAACCTGCGTTTCCAGACTGAGCTTGAACTGAGGTCGCTCCTGGTCAAGGCCCGTCGGTTTTATCTGGCAAATCTCAACAGAGGGCTTTTAAGGCAGGCGCTTTTTAAATTCAACACTTCGGCAGTTTATCTGGTGAAGAGCCTCAGGCGTTTCGCCGATGTGGCGGTGCCCGACGATACGCTCACTAAGATACGGGACGCCAAGAAGAATAACACGCCGATGACGTACCCGGAGGCTGAGAAGCTGTATTTCGCTTTTGTAGGCTCGCTCGAAAAGATAATTGAGGTTGTCGATAAAATCTGAAGCATAACGCTTTGGTTGTGCCGGCTTGGGGTCGGATTTCGCGGGGACGCGGAAATTTCCCTCCGAGAAATTTCCGCTCTGATAAATGCCTCGCCTCGTGGAAACAGGTGTTCCATGGTGCTCGGCATTTATAAGCCCCGCTCAATCCTCCCCCAAGCCGACGCATAGAAAAGAGTGAGATGAGAAAAGGATTTTTTTTAATAACGATCCTCTTGATGGTAACGGCGGGATTGGCCCTTTCTGATACTCTGCCGAAGCCCGCAGGATGGGTCGACGACTTCGCCGGCGTGATATCGCAGGAATACCGCGACAAAATGACCGCGCTCATCGACGAGCTCAGGGCAAAGACAACGGCCGAGATATTTGTCGTCGCGGTCGGGTCTATCGCGCCCTATGACGAGGCGGGATACGCCCGTCTGGTTATGGACCAGTGGAAACCCGGCCAAAAAGGCAAGGATAACGGCGTCGTCATTTTGCTTGCGGTCAAGGAGCGGCGCTGGCGTATCGAGTCCGGGTACGGCGTCGAAGGCGTTTTGCCGGACGGCTTGTGCGGCGAGATCGGCCGCGCCTACATGGTGCCTGCGTTCAAGGAGGGGAAATACGGGGAAGGGTTATACTACGGCGTGACCGCCGTCGCGCGCACGCTGGCAAAGGCGGGCGGTGTCGAGCTCCTGGGCTTGAAAGGCGTGGCCCCAAAGGCTCCGTCGGAGGGGTCGTCCGATTTTCTGTATATCTTTTTACCGCTTTTTTTCTTTGTCTGGAACCTGCCCTGGCCGGTATGGATCGGCCTGCCGGTCACGCTTTTTTTTGCTTTTGTCATAGCGCAGCAAAGCCTGTTCCTCGGGATACTGGTCGTACTGGGCTATTGCGCGTCGCTTCTTTTCAGGTATAATTATGTGAACAAACTTCCGCAACACCGGCGGACCAGCCTATGGGGGCCCATGACGTACGGCGGCACGTGGGGCAGCGGCAGCGGCGGATGGGGCGGAGGCGGTTTCGGAGGCGGAGGATTTGGCGGCGGAGGCGGAGGAGGAGGCGGTGGCGGAGGAGCCGGCGGCGGATTTTAAAGAAAACACCTGTCATTCTTTGCTTCGCTCGGAATGACAATTAAAACTAACTGGAAGAACGCAAACAGCTGACTTAAAAAGGGGGACACGTATGCAGAATAAAGGGTTGTTGATCGTCACAGGTGTTATCGTTGTGATTGCCCTTGTACTGTTCGGACAGTACAACGGCATCGTTACCAAACACGAGAACATAACGGCAAAATGGGCGCAGGTCGAGAACCAGCTCCAAAGGCGGAACGACCTGATCCCGAACCTCGTGAATAGCGTGAAAGGCTATGCGGCGCATGAGAAGGGTGTTTTCGAGGACGTGACAAAAGCCCGGTCGCAGTGGGCCGAGGCCAAGACCGTCGACGATAAAGTCCAGGCGGCTTCCGGCATGGACAGCGCCCTGGCGCGGCTTATCGCGGTTGCGGAGAATTATCCGACGCTAAAGGCCGACGGGACGTTCTTACGGCTCATGGACGAACTGGCAGGCACCGAGAACCGTATCGCGGTCGAACGCATGCGGTATAACGAGGCGGTCATGTCCTATAACGTCCAGGTCAGGACCTTTCCCGGCAATGTGATCGCGGGGATGTTCAAGTTCACGGTTGCTACGGAATATTTCAAGGCCGAAGAGAAGGCCAAGGGTGTGCCGGAGGTCAAGTTTTAGGGCACAGCGGATTGTTAGAACCACTCTGCGGAAGCTGGCGCATATTCTGAAATATCCATAGAGATAGGCAGCTTGGGGTCGGATTTCGCGGGGACGCGAAAATTTCCCTCCGAGAAATTTTCGCTCTGATAAATGCCTCGCCTCGTGGAAACAGGTGTTCCGTGGTGCTCGGCATTTATAAGCCCCGCTCAATCCTCCCCCAAGCCGCCACGACCTGTGGCCTGTGCATACAATCTTTTTACCTTTCTATTACCTCCCTATGACATATAGCCCGTAATTGTATGGTATTTTTTATACTATGCGCGCGCTAATTATAAATAAGGGCGGGTCACGGACCCGCGCCTACAGGCATTATCTTAAAAAAATCCTTTCGATTTTTATTCTTGCTTCTTTTCTATTCGACAGTACGGTAGGCTATTCCCTAGCCCCGGATCTTCGCACACAGCGCGAGGCGTTCAAAAAAGAGTTTCAGGACGGATGTCTCCTCCTCTCCCATGCCGCGGTCAACGACTATATAAAACAGGCGATCGATAATGCCGGCGGTTTTGAGCGGCTCCGTCATCGTGACGAAACCCTGGACTTGCCCGACGGCAGGAAGATGGATCTCGTTATCGCGGCCATACCGGGCCTCTTCGCCAATCGCGGCCAATTCGGACACCTCGGGTTCGGTTCTAAGGACAAGGCCCACCGGCCGATCATCTACGTCGATGAAAAATTTTATTATGATCAGCGGATTGCCGAAGAGACGGCGGCCGAGGCGCCTCCCGGCGGGTGGGACA
>JAQURW010000201.1 GCA_028715425.1 Candidatus Omnitrophota bacterium | reverse complement strand
ATGCATTAGGTAATACTCCAAAAAAATAGGGCCCCTGCCGCAAAATTATAATATTAACTATACATTATTTAACGATAAAGGATGTAACAGGAATGTAATAGAAAGGTAAAAGGAAAGTAATTCCACTGCCATACTATCTTTCGCTTGCCCTTGAGGCGGGCCGGAGCGAATAGGTAAAATTGCCCATACAAACGCGCCATTTAGCCATGGGCAATTTTACCTACAGCGAGCGAGGATGCGAATCCGAGCGAGCGACGAGCGAAGGCCAGCCTCAAGGGCAAGCGTCACTCCACCTGTATAACTACCGCCTCGTTCGCCCCATCCTTGATGCGGTAATTGATCAGGACCGTGCTTCCGGCGGGTATTTTATCCAGCGACAGTAATGCCTTGTCTTTGGCGTAGACCGCGACAAGCGGCGTAACGATAAAATCGATCTTTGTGCCTTCGGTGTCGGTAAGGGTCAGCTTTGAGTGCGGCCGTTTAAAGATATCGCTTAATTCGACGGCGTCTATTGTCCCGCGCGCCGTATATGGTTCGGGTAATTTGACCTCACTCGTTGTCCCGGTCATTGCCGGCTGCTCTTTTACGATAACGCGGTACCCTGCCTTCTGTACATCGGGGTTATCTTTCTCCCAGGGCCGCACATATTTAAATGAAACAAGAGCCGTGCCCGGCGCAATCCCCTTGAAAGTCCACACCTCGGTGCCGCCTGAGCCGACCATACCGGAGGCATCAGGCGCATAGTGAGAGCCGGCAAGCTCGATGACCTTAGTATCGAGAGGTCCGGCAAGCTGCCATTCATAACCCGTTGTCTTGTTCGAGCGCAGATGAAAGACCGCACTCTGGCCGACATACGTCTCGACCGTGTCAAGCACCTGTGTGTCTTGTGTCGCCGTTTCTCCCTGGTCCGCATAGGCGGGAACAAACGCGCATAATGCGCATAAAATTACTGTCATTATCTTCATAGTGCCTCCTCCTTATTTTTTCCCTTTCGCATAGCCCTGAATAAGTTTTTCAAATTCTTCCAGCGGTATCGGTTTCGACAAATAATGGTCGGCGCCGGCCGCCTCTGCCAAAGCCCCGTCCATACCGGCATAGCCGGACATGATCACGACCCGTGTCCCGGGTTTATTCTTTTTCGCATATTGAAGCATTTCAAGTCCTGTCACGTCCGGCATGGAAAAATCCAGGATCAGGATATCATAGGCATTATCACGGATAAGTCTCATGGCCCGGTCCCCATCGTATGCCGTATCGATCGTATGGCCGAAGCGCTCAAGCCGGCCTTTCAACAATTCGACGACACCGGTTTCATCATCAGCGATAAGTATCTTCACCGGGCCCCCTCCTGATATACGCTTCTTATATCAGTTTATCTCTTTTTCGGTTTTTTGCAATACTTTTGCCATAGGCCCCTGCGGCATTCCCGCAAAAAACAAAAATGACCTCAAGGCCTCGCCGAACCTTCCCTGACGGACATAACGTCCGGCGAGTAGAAGCGCCTTCTCCTTATATGTACTGTCGACGGTACGGGCCAGTTCCGCGGCATCGGGGATAGAATCACGACAGATATAAAGCGCGTTCTTTTTGGCGCGATAGATCTCGCGTAAACCTTTTGTGCGTAAATAGTGTTCGGTGATCATATCCGGATGGACACGGTACAGGATAAGCGGTTCGGCAAGATAGGCAGCATCATACGATGTAAGCATCCGCATCCACATCTCCCAATCGGAGGCGTACGCCAGATGCTCGTTGAAACGGCCGGCCTTTTCATAGCACTCCCGCCTGGCAAGAACCGACGACGCGCAGATGACATTTTTTGCCAAAAGGATCTGTCTGAATAACTCTGTTCCCTTCTTGACATAATCACGGTTCTCTTTCTTCGCCCAATGGCCGCCCAGAACAGCGCCGCCCTTATCGATCCGCCGGATAGAGGAATGCACGATCCCGACGGACGGATGGCTATCCAGGACGGCCTTCTTCTTCGCGAGGTTTTCCGGAAGCATGATGTCATCGTCGTGAAATACCGCGACATATTCGCCGGCTGCCATATCGAGGCACCGGTTCCAGTTGGCGCTCATGCCGATATTTTTGGCATTCCGGCAATAGCGGACACGCCGGTCGGTAAATCCCCGGACAATATCCGGCGTCATATCCCGCGAGCAGTTATCGACAATGATAAGTTCAAAATCCTGGCATGTCTGGGCGAGGACGCTCTCGATCGCCTGCCGTAAAAATCCTGCCCGGTTATAGGTAGGTATACATACGCTGATCATACCTTAAGCCGCGCCTTATGGGACCGTCGTTTGCGCCGTACCGGTTTCTTCCGCGGCCCTTGCGGCCTTCTCTTTCGCTTTCTTTTTTTCTTTCTTGGCCGTTTCCTCGTTCTCATCCTTCAGTTTTTTTGCCTTCTTCGCCTGTTTTTCTTTTTCCTTATCGGCCTTTGCCCTTGCCCGGGCAATATCCCTGGCCGCATGGTCGGTTTCCTTGGTGGTCATTTGCGCTTTTTTAAGCGCCGTGACGCCGGAATTTTTCTTTTCATTGGCCCCTCCCGCAAAGGCGGGCATCACAACCGAAACCAAAAAAACCGCTATAACCGCGATGATCGATGTCTTCATACAACACCCCTTTCCGTTTAAATGCTACACCCTCCATATCATTGTGTCAAGGAGGGGTATATTACGCCGCCATGGCAAGCTCTTTATCCTGTTTCAGGTACGAATCCTTCCACGCATCCCAGTCGATCTTTTCGATCGCGGGCAGGACAAGGGTACGTTTGCCGCTTACGAGTTGATCCAGGTCTTCACGCGTCCACTGCCTCCCGGTCACGGCAGCAATAAGTTTAAGGAGCGGGACGACGATATTATCGGCGCTTCCGCGCTTGCCGTCATTATTGAACCGGTAGTCGACAAGCCCCATGCCGAGTACAATGAGCGCCGCTACGCTGTAACAGCCGTTCTCCGGATACTGCGTGTTGACGAAGATGAGCCGCTTCATGACATCGTCCATACCGGTCATGCCGGAGGCTTTTTGGACGAGGTCACCACCGAGGAATGCGATCCCTGCGGCATCGGGGTTTTCGCGAAAAACCTTTTTTGAGCTATCGATACGCCGGCGTAATTGCTCGGCATTTCCTTCTTCGACGACATAAAAATGGAGGTTCCTGAACCGGTGCTCACCAAGGCCGTCGCGCGCGGCCCTGGTAAGACCGAATAAGTCGGCCACATTCGTAAAATCTTTTGCGGTAATGAATATGACATACGGCCGTTCGGGCCAGCGGCAGTGCGACATAAATCCGGGTAATGTATTACGCAGTTCCGCAAAATAGTTTGCGGCGACGACGGGCCTTTTTTCTATTATCTTATAAAGATAGCCGAGTCCGATACCCAGGGCTTTCCCGGATTCCGCTTTAGTCCCGTGTATCTCGGTAAAATGCTCGTCCATGAGCCTGGCGAAGGCCTTCCACGGCAGTTTGTACGAGCCTAAAGCCCATGCCGGCACTGAAGTGCTGTCAAAAACCCTGCTGGTTACCGGAAGCGACTCTGATATTCGCCGTATATATCCACGGTATATCGACTGCTTAAGTTCCATCGCCTGGACCTTAGTATCGTCCATGAGCGCCCTGAAGACCCTATCGGTCGAATAATCCCCGATCTGCCCGTTAAGGACCTGGTGATCGATGGTCTTCAGGATGACCGCGCGGTCGTCTGCCACATGGTTAAAAATGCCGTACCATTCGTCGAGTACGCACGCGGCGATAAGCTGTTTTCCTTCGGGGCCGGCGGCATTGATAAGCTCGACGAGCTTCCGCATAAAGATGTTCTCCCCTGCCGCATTTTTCGCTTTGCCGTATTTTCTTGCCATCTTCTTTAGGGTCGTGCCCATATCAATACCTATCTCCCGTGTGGGAGTAGCGGTCCCGCCCAGACCGGCCAGGTGCTCCTTGAATATATCCGCCGGCGCGTTCGGGCCGAACGCCATCTCGATCAGCATGATATGGAACCAGTTCCTGGCAACCTGCCGTACCAGTGTTTTCGCAACCGGCGCCGGCAAGAGGACCGGCCCATGCTCATCGTCGCCGTTCATTATCCTCAGGACAGCTTCGCGAATGCGGGTTTGGGCAGACGGAGAAACAGGGCTGCTTGTCAAAAGCTTGCCGAGTTTCGTGGCAGCCTCAACGCGAAGGTCCAGAGGGACATCGCCGTCCGTTATCATATTTTCCAGCGCTTTCAACGCATCGGCAGCCCCCATCCCGGCGCCTTGCCCCAAATATATTAACGCGTTTTCTCTCGCAACAGGGTCCCGGGCAAGCGCTGCCAGCCCGCCGACCAGTTCGATAATGTACAGGGTCTTTTCTGTATCCACCGTGCTTAAAGAA
>JAQURW010000200.1 GCA_028715425.1 Candidatus Omnitrophota bacterium | reverse complement strand
GAGCGCCGCCCGCTCCGTTGAGCTCATCCACACCAGTATCTGCCCCACCTTGACCGTTTCGCCTTCTTTGACCAGGATCTGTTCGATCCTTCCGTTGATCGGCGGTTTTATCTCGAGCCTGTTTTGCGGCTGCACCGTAGCGGTCGAGGTTATGACGGTTTGTATGGAGCCGAGTTCCGGGGATACCGTCTCCATGGTTTCTTGGGAAGGCTTTTGCGTCATTTTCATTAAAGCCAGTGCCGCAAGTAGTATCCCTCCTATGATCAGCCCCGCATATATAAGCCGTTTATTCTTCGTCATAATCCAGCGTCCCTCCTTTTGCCTGAACCCAGTTTGCGTCCGCCTGCAGGGCATTTGTTTCCGCGTTCAAAAAATTTATTTTCGTATTCACATAATCGTCTTCGATGATGATCCAGTTATCGTACGTCATCAGGCCCGCCGCATATTCGGCCTCGGCGATTTTTGCCCGTTCGCCGGCAGCCTCCAGCAACTTCCGCTGTACCTCTACATTATCGACGCCGTTCTGGAGCGCGGTCCACGTGTTGGATAAGGTGACGATCACGCCGTCCTTGCCGCTTCGTTCATCGGCCTCTGCCTGGCCTAAGGCTGCCTTGGCTTTTGAAAGGGATGCAAACCTGTTGCCGCCGTCAAAGATAGGCCAGACCATACTTGAGCCGACCGACCATTCGTTTTTATCGGGAAATGCGTTGACATTCGTATTGCCGACGGTCCCTGAGGCATATACCTGCGGAAAAAAATCCGCGTATGCCGACTTGACCCCGAAGTTGGCTGCCTCTTTCTGGGCGACAAGCTGCCTGAGAAGGGGCGTTGTCTGGGCCATGTTCTCGAAATCCGGCCTCTCACGGACCAATTCCCCGACCCCAAGGTCTCCTTTGGCTATTATGGGAGAGAAGGTCGCCCTGCCTAATTCCTTTATCAATGCCCTTTGCTGCAAATAAATATTTCTTTTCGCCAGGTTCACTCCATACGTTGCCTGCGCCAGGTCCGCTTCCGATTTCAGCAACGAACCTTTATGCTCGCGGCCGCCTTCATACCGCAGCTTGACAAGCTGGTAGGTCTGGTTCCTGCGGGCCTCTATATCCTCAGTGACCCTGACGAGCTCCTGCGCCGTCAGAAGGTTGACAAACGCAGTCCTTAAACGCAGCCGTATATTGGACGATGTCACATCGTAGTTGTACCGCGCCGAGTAGATGTTCCTTTCCGCCTGGGAAAGGTCGAACGAAGTCTTGAACCCGTCGAAGACGAGTTCCTGGCCTGTTATGGAATAATCATACGTCGTATTCCGATTGTCTTTCGCGGCCGATGAGCTCGTCGTCGATTTCACGGTCGTTGCCGTCTTATTAGTCGTTTCGCTTGCATTGCCGGTCAGTTGCGGAATAACGGCGCTCCGTGTTATCTCCTTACTCGCCTTGGCCTGGTTTACTTTTTCCCGCGCCGACACAAGATCGGGATGCTTGTCTTTCGCTTCCCCGACGCACTCTTTCCACTGCAGGAGTTCTTCGGCACATACCGTGACCGGGGCATACGCAAAAACAGCCGCCGTTATAATTGCCGCCAGGCCATATGGTATTCTTGTCATCGTTGTCATCCTTTATTATCGTCGGATAGAATAGTGCGCTGCGCCGAGCGCGCGCCCAGCCGCACGGTCATCTCTTTCCCGTTATACTGCAGTGTTACCTGGTTTGGCGCAATCCGGAGCACCTTCGCCCCATCCACAGCACTCCCTGCCTCGACGATCTTATTGTTGACGATCGCTTTATTTCCCATGATCCCCGTCAGGATAAAGGTACCCGCGGCTTCTTTCTTCGGAGCGGCGGTCGACACGGTCTGCCGTTTTTGCGGCGCAGCCGGTTCCGGTAGTTTGGCAAGTACTCCGTTCATAATATTGATAAAGTCCTGCCGGGCCCTATAGCCTATGACCTTTTCCTGCACGTTGCCCAGAGCGTCAAAAAATATAATGGTCGGATACCCGGTCACGCCGTAGCGGGACGGCGCCTGTTTATCAGTCTGGCAGTTCACCTTGACACAGACGAACCGTTCGGCCAGCCGGTTGACCGCTGCGTCCGTATAAACATCCTGGTCGAGTTTTTTGCACCAGCCGCACCAATCGGTGTAAAAATCGGCCATGACGGGTTTTCCTCCGTCTTTCGCCTTTGCCAGCGCGCGGGTAAGGTCGTTCTCCCAGGAGACAGCCCAGGCCCCGAAGCTGAGGGTAAAAAAACCGGTAATGAATATAACTATTGTTATGATTTTTTTCATATTAATAAAAATACAGCAGGCTTACGATCAGGATCAAGCCCGTCGTCACCGGCCAATAGAGAAGTTTCGGGATTAGGCAATGTTCGAACTGTATAAATTTTATCTTCCGCTCCGCGGCAAATAAAAATGTCTGGATAGCGCTCAAGAGCAGGACGAGATAGGTAATAAAATTAAAGTTTTCGATAAAGATGATGCTGTCCGACCTGAGCTGCTGCCTGAGGTCGATCTGCGTTAAAAGCGTCGAAAAGAAAAAGGAGATCACCAGTCCGAATACCGCAAGACCGCTTAATCCGAAATTCCTCTGCTTCACCGGATCGGCCGAAAAACTGAGGACAACGATAAACAGCATCGCGAGGACAATAAAAACCGGAAAAAACTTTGAGACCAGCGGCGTTATGAACTTGCGCTTGATGATGATGTTATAAAAAAGTTCCTGGGGCCGTACGCCGGATTTGGCGCTGACAAGGCCGAAATTGGTATTATTGTTCCTGCGTTCATAGCCGAAAAAGGTCCCGGTAATAGAATACCCCGGAAAGGCGAGGCGCGGCTGCAGGCCGGGCAGCATATTTGCATTCATCACCGGATAAGCCTTCAGGTCGGGGATAAGGATAACGTTATGGATAAAATCCTTATGCCGCAGCCATATCGATATATTAGGATGGTCAAAGGGATACTTTGAATAATCGAATGCCTGGCGGACCGTAGTTTCAAAATACCAGCCGATGACCTCTTCTTTATCGGTAGTGAAACGGTATGCCTCGGTCATAAGGTTTATATTCTTGGATTCCGGCATTAAAAAACCCCGCGGCACCTTATCCTGGGTTCCTTTTATATACCGCTGCCATATATACCCGGACATGGTGATATCGTTAGAAGTTGCAAACTCGATACTTTGGATGAAAATGCCGGCAGGGACATACGTGGGTTCCTTACCGTACAGGTCCTGCACGGATTTTGACGTCGTAACCAAAAATTTATTGAGCGATATGGGGTCATCGACAACGGTCTTTTTTTGCTGATATTCGTTAAGCGGCACGGCGAGGGCCAAATACCATGTATACCATGCTGCGATAAAACATAAGAACGAAAATATGCCTGCGATCCACCAAAGCCTATGCGTCTTGTGGGGGTGTATAACATAGAGGCGGAAAAGGAGCGTGATAAGCGATGTCAGGAAAACTATGAGGCCCAGCGCTATACGGATCTGCTGTCGCCGTAAGGCGGTCCCGTTTATGGGAACCGCTTCTTTTATAAAACTGACCACGATCGACCATCCGGTCGAGCGGATCGGCCGGTAAAAAAACCAGAAGGATTGTCCGGTCCTTGCCGTATTAAATCCGTTCCCGCTTTCGCCTTTGACCGCTTTTTGAAAGATCTGCCGCTGCCGTTCATAATTCTTGTTGCCTGCCTGATTCTCCTTGAGCACATCGAATATGTTGGCCTGGCGCAGGATCATATCGCCCAGGGGATGGTAAAGTATCGTGCCTTTTTTAGACACAATAAAACCGAAGTCGTTTTGTTCCAGTTTCAGGGAATCCATTTTTTCCCCGAGCCCCCGAAGCGACACGGTAACGAACATAACACCGCAGGGCCTTTTCCCGGTATCTGCTTTATAGAGCGGTATCGAAAATACGGCCGTATAGTATTTTTCCGTCTCATCAAAAAGCGGCTCATCCCAACCTTTTCCCTCGATCATTGCGCGGCGGTACCATGTCTCTTGTTTAACGGTTTTATATGCCTCGGGCTCTTCTCCGGCCGGGGGCACCCAGACAACGCCGTTTTTAATAATATAGGGATTCGCCCGGGAGATTTTTTCGAGTCCCCGCGTAAGAGCCTGTTCGTTCAAGGCGCCGGCATCAAAGTCTCCCGCGACCTTTTCAACGGCAGAACTTATGTCAAAAAAGATCGTATCGATCTCGGTTACGATACGGTCTGTTTCTGCCTGGACCGCGCTTTTTGCCGTATTGATAACTTTAAACTTATACCGTATATGCTGAAACAGCATATATGAGACAAGCAAGAGGCTCATCACGCATACCGCCACCAATCCCGTATAGATATGGTTCCGTTCGTTTTTCATGCAGCCTATTCTACTTCTAATAAAATATCCGTG
>JAQURW010000199.1 GCA_028715425.1 Candidatus Omnitrophota bacterium | reverse complement strand
CGTGCCCAGCTGTTTTATTGCCACCTGCGAGGCGGCAGGCCCCATGGCAATCACCTGTTCTGTAATGTCACTACCGTCCTTTTCGTTAGTCATCTGTAAGAACGGGACTTTTTCATAGTGTCTGAATGTTTGCACAACGCCCTGTGAGACAAGAATCAGCGATAATACAAGCGACAAGGGCAATAAAATATAGAGAACCGATCTGAACATATCCACCCAAAAATTCCCCAGCGCTTCCGTTTGTTTTTGGACAAATCCTCTGATAAGCGCGACAAGGACCGCCATGCCTGTCGCTGCAGATACAAAGTTTTGAACGGTCAGGCCGATCATTTGCGTCAAATAACTTAACGTAGCCTCTCCCCCGTAATTCTGCCAATTTGTGTTGGTTGCAAAGCTGACCGCCGTGTTAAATGACAGGTCCGGCGACACCGCGACCATCGACATGGGGTTCAACGGTAAATACGCCTGAATCCGCTGAATGATATACACCACCACGATACCGAGAATGTTAAAGAGCATGACTGCTATGCAATAGCTTTTCCAATCCATAGGCGCATCAGACTTAATACCGCAAAGCCGGTACAGAGAACGCTCTACACCCCCGAACATTACATTCAGGCCTGCAGGTCTGCCTTCGTAAATACGGGCCATGTATATGCCAAGCGGCTTGACCAGCAAAAGTACCGCTACGAGAAAAAGCGCGGTTTGCATGATGCTATTCGCGGTCATGAAAATATCTCCGGCTTTAATAAAGCGATCAAAAGGTATATGAACAACAGGAACGCAACAATGCCCCCGACCCAGTAGATTATCATATCATTGGGCCTCCACTTAAAGTTTCGAACATAAAAAGATAAAAGCAAGTGTAACCACAAACAGAAAAATGATGATACCTGCCATTACAACGTCCATAATCCTCCCCCTAGCGGTCAATTTTTCCCTTCAAGCGTCGCCGTCATTTTGGTAAAAAGAGGGGCATTGCACTCGCCATAAAGAAGCATACGCCTGTCATCACCGGAGATGTAGCCGCTGACCGTGCCCCGCTTCTCACGCTTGCCGTGAGTAACCGCGTACGGCCGGACATAAAAAGCCTGAAAACCGCCAAACCCCTTAATTGTAATCAAATCCCTTTTCTCGATCTTCGCATGGATCGTATAAATTTCTTCATTATTATCGACGTTGAATATATGATAGCTGCCGACATCCATATCGAGTATCCTGGCTTTAAGGACCGATGAGACCGGGTCAAGTACATCGTCCGGGACATCATAGGTCTTTTTCGAGCCATCCTTGAAATTTTCAAAATGAGCCAGGCGCTCGTCCCGGTCATAGATTGTCGTTGCCCTCTTTCTGTAATTGCCTTCCTTCCTGTCGACATCGTAGCGTAGCGGCACAAGTTTTTTTGCATCGACATACGACGTAGAGGTATCATCGATACGGTATATCTTTGAGGCAAACTTGTTGGTGCCGGCCTTCACCGTGACGACATAACAGTCACGCCCGTTTATTGTTTGCGTGCCGGTGATCTCAAAGGTAACATAGCCGACCGGAATACCGAACCAGTCGATCCTGAAACCATAACGCTCGCCCACGCAAAACCGCTGTCCCTGCGTGGCAGGCTGTTCTGCACATGCCGGGGCATTTATCCGGATCGACAGCATGATATAAACGGTAATGAGAACAATGATAGCGCCGGCTCGTTTAGTGAAATTCATGATAGTATTATATCATCGGAAGATCATATAATCGGTAAACGCGATCGCCCCATGAGATATTCGTCGACAAAATGCGCAGCGCGCCGACCTTCTGAAACAGCCCAGACGACCAGCGACTGTCCCCGCCGCATGTCGCCGGCCGCGAAAACACCCTTTTTGGAGGTCATAAAGTTTGCCGCGGTCTTGACGTTTCCCCTCTGGTCGAGTGCGATACCCAGGTCATGAATAAGGCCGGTGTGCTCCGGATGGAGAAATCCCAAGGCAACAAGCACCAGATCGGCATCGATCTCGAATTCGCTGCCCGGTATCTCTTTCATAAGCGGGCACCCCTTGCTGTCTTTGGTGAATTCAACGCGCACCGCCAAAAGTTTTTTGAGCTGCCCGTTCTCGCCGATGAATTTCCGCGTAAGTATCGACCACTGGCGCGTGCCTCCCTCCTCATGGCTCGTCGAAGTCTTCAAAACAAGGGGATAATGAGGCCACGGCTGCTCTTGAGGACGGCATTCTGACGGACGCGGCATGATCTCGATCTGGACTACGCAATGTGCGCCCTGACGATGTGCGGTCCCGACACAATCACTGCCGGTATCTCCGCCGCCTATAACAACCACGTTCTTTCCTCCGGCATCGATAAGGTCTTTCTCCGGTATTTTTACTCCGCTGACGCGCTTGTTCGACTGCATAAGATAATCCATGGCAAAATGTATGCCTTTCAGAGTGCGTCCTTCTATCGCAAGATCGCGCGGGAGGCGTGATCCGCCGGTCAAGACCATGGCATCGCACGTGTGCTCCAGACGCGATAACGGATAATCAACCCCCACGTGCGTATTGACGTTAAATCCTATCCCTTCTTTTTTGAGGAGAGCTATACGGCGGTCAAGGACGGATTTTTCCAGTTTAAAATCAGGGATGCCGTAACGCAATATCCCGCCGATCTTTTCATCGCGCTCGAATACCGTGACCGTGTGACCGGCCTGGTTCAGCTGGTCGGCGCATGCCAGGCCCGCAGGGCCTGATCCGATAATAACGACTTTTTTATGCGTCCGTTCCGCGGGTTTTCGTGCCGTTATATAGCCCGCTTTGAACGCATGTTCGATGACGGCCAACTCGTTTTCACGTATAGTGATGGGGTCGTCATTGATACCCAGCACGCATGAATACTCGCACGGCGCCGGGCATATCCTGCCGGTTACCTCAGGAAGATTGTTAGTCGATTGAAGAAGGCGATACGCAGTCTTCCACCGGCCGGCTGCCATGGCCTGGTTCCATTCGGGGATATAATTGCCGACTGGGCACCCCCAATGGCAGAACGGTGTCCCGCAATCCATGCAGCGGATACCCTGGTCCTGCGATTTCTTTTCGTTCCGGAGACGAAAAACCTCTGCGTAATCTTTGACCCGTTCGCATACCGGACGATAATCCCCGCGCTCCCGCTTTATCTTAAGAAATCCTTTCGCGTCGTACATATGTTTCCAAGCTCCTTACTACCCGTCCAGGACCTCCAGGGCGGCCGACCTCCGCGATATCCCGCCCGTCAGGAGGATCCGTTTATATTCGATTGGCATGACCTTAACCACTTTTTTTATTTCCCGGTCAAAACGGCCGAGAAAATCTTTCGCCGCCCTGCTTTGTGTGTATTTCACGTGGTTTTGAAGCAGGGCCTTTATCAGATTGACATCGCCCGATACAAGCCCTTCGAGCTCGACCATTTCACGGTTACATTTATATTTTATGCCGTTACGCGGATCATACACATAGGCGATCCCGCCCGACATCCCGGCAGCGAAATTTCTGCCGATCCGGCCCAGGACAAGCACGCGGCCGCCGGTCATGTATTCACAGCCGTGGTCGCCGACGCCTTCGACAACGCCGTATAAACCGGAGTTCCTGATGCAAAATCGTTCCCCGGCTCTTCCGCGGATATACGCTTCGCCGGCAATCGCGCCGTAAAAGGTCGTATTCCCGATTATGATGTTATCCTCGGCCCTGTAGGTCGCTTTTTTATCGGGATACACAATGATCTTTCCCCCTGACAAGCCTTTACCGATATAGTCATTAGCCATGCCCTCGAGCTCAAAGGTAATTCCCTTGGCCAGCCAGGCGCCGAAACTCTGCCCGGCGATACCTTTAAACTTCACACTGATGGTCTCGTCATTCAAACCTTCTTCGCCGTAACGGGCCGCAACCTCGCCCGAAAGCATGGCGCCCGCTGCGCGGTCGACGTTGGATATCGCGGTTTCAAAACGCACCGGCTCGCGCCCCCCGAGAGCGGCACCGGCTTTTTCAATAAGCGTCCGGTCAAGGACATGATCGATGCCGTGATCCTGCGCCTTCCGGCAATAGACACCGACCGTTGCGGGAACATCCGGCTTGAATAAGATACGGCTGTAGTCAATGCCTGGCGCCTTCCAGGGAATGATCTCCTTATGTACCTCAAGAAGGTCGGTCCTGCCGATCAGTTCGTTCATCGTCCGTATGCCGAGCAATGCCATGGTTTCACGAAGTTCTTCGGCAACAAAATGAAAATAATTCACCACCTGATCGACTTTACCCGCAAACCTTTTTTCAAGCAGCACGTCCTGCGTCGCTACACCGACAGAACAATTATTCAGATGGCAGTGCCTGAGCATGACACAGCCCATGACGATAAGGGCTGCCGTACAGAAGCCGTATTCCTCGGCGCCAAGCATTGCGGCA
>JAQURW010000022.1 GCA_028715425.1 Candidatus Omnitrophota bacterium | reverse complement strand
ACCGCTTGCCAGAATCCCCGTTCGATAACGGCGCATTATTTCTTCATCGCTATCGCCCGATACCTCCATCGGATCGACACCGACGGTAATGTCTGCATTAAGGCCTCTTATAGCAGTCATAACGTCATAGCCCATACCCGGATAATATGCAATTTCCGCAGGGCGAATAAGGTTTGTATCGACAATATCTCTGAGGCGTAAAATCTTTTCGGCACGGCCGATGTCGCGCCTATCTTCAATCCATCCCGCAATTACTGACGCTAATCGCCGCGCCCTAATCGCCAGGGCTATGGTTAACATAGTATTTAAGCCTGCGCCGATCAGTCTCTCACGTAATTTGCGCTTTTTCAAATAATGATCCAATATCTCCATTTCGCCTTTAGAGACGATCACCGCAATTCCGGCCCCTGACTCCTCAATAATGGCACCGGTTTGCTTAAAGGCATGCTTGATTGCTCCTAATAACAAGCTGTTAACATCACCGCGAATTCCTGCAGTGGCCGCGCCCTCTATCTCTGCCTCTTGGCCAGGACTTGTGACAGCAAATGATGCCTGCTTTTTTGTCACGAAACGCTCACCGATCGGTTGATGCGGAAGCGCCGCAACGACATCCGCAGGAAGCCCGTCGATTACCTTAAAGTCGGCATCGACAACGACGCTGCCGCCGGGACCCGTCAGCACAAGTCGCCTTACGCTCTCATCCTCCTCAAACATCCGTTTCAGCCAAACAGCGAATTCGACCTGGTGTTTCGCGGTTTCCCCCTCCGCGGTTATCCCCAGCCTGTTCCATAGGTCAGGGACAGCAAGGCTAAAACCCGCTGACGCGAGAATACGTTTATCAAGGATCTGATTTGTGCCCCCGAGTATTTTAAAATACGGGCATTCGTACCCCTCCTCGGATTTAAAATTCGGCATAATGGAGACATAGGCTATGTTATTCTTTTTAAAAAGCTCACACAGGTTCTCGGTATGGAATCCGCCGGTGACAATGACGGCGATTTGCGATTCGTCGAATTTAATATTACGCAGAAATGCCTCATCGCGGCTGAACGAACATTCATAAA
This sequence comes from Candidatus Omnitrophota bacterium, assembly GCA_028715425.1. Classification (GTDB taxonomy): domain Bacteria; phylum Omnitrophota; class Gorgyraeia; order JABMRN01; family JABMRN01; genus JAQURW01. The sequence continues at coordinate 15,593 of JAQURW010000022.1, read as the reverse complement.
ATCTGTTCATATCCTCGCGGTATGAGTCCAGGTCACCGGCATTATCGGGCAGGCGCGCGGTTATTTTGTAGAGCGGCGCCTGGCGATCGACAAACTCGCGGTAGTTTCTTACGGCAAATTGCTCCTCATGGGTTTTATAATACCGGTAGTCGTCGCGCGTCAATGTGACATTGAAAAGATTCTGGGTAAGCGCAAAATGCCGCGAAAGGCGGTCGAGTTCCTTCTGTACTTCATTTTGCCAGAGGACATCCTTGATCTTTTCCTCAAGTTCCGTGATCTCAGCCATGACCTCTGTTTTATCAACGGCTTCATACAAGGCGACATAAACGATATAATTCTTAAGGTTTGAAAACTTGGCAAGGTCCAGACGAACGGCCGCGGCCTTGGTTGAAAGGAATTCATAAAAATCCGTCTGCCGCACCTTCTCTGCCTTAAAATCGACTGTTTTTGCAACGAGCTCGTTAAGGGCATTTTTGGACAGTCGTTTACCCAGTTCATCGACCAGCACTTCGCGTTCGGCGTTCGCCTTCGCGAAATCGATCTCAGGTTCCATACGAAGAGCCTGGTTCAGGAGATAAACATTCGCCAGTGTTTTAATAGCGATCGCCTTATCCTCAGCCTTCCTGACAAGATAATCAAGATACTCTTTGAGCGGCAGTTTGTTTACTTTATAGGCATTAAATTTTTTATCAAGGTCAAGAAGGGCTTCGGAATAGATATGGTTTTTTAGGATTTCAAGGAGATAAGAGATCGAAGCGGTAAGACGGCCGGCCTCGTCTTTATGTTTAAGCGATCCGCGGTAAACGCCAAGGTTTTCAAGATAAAGCGCGGCATCTTCAATCCCCCATAATGATACCTGACCCGGATCTTTGATAGCGTTATATTCTGCACCGTTAACCAGGCCTTCTTTCAAAAAATAGTCACTGACATTGTCGCGTTTTTTCCGATCGGTGATATTCGTAAAGACAGAAAGGTCATAGGGGCCTGCGCCGCCTTCGAGGTTTACGGTCCCGGCGCCGTATTGCTTGCGGAGGTACCCGATGATCTCGTTTATCTTCTGCTGGGCGAAATAATTACAATGGGCATCCTGGATGTGAATTACGACCTTCGGCCGTAATTCATCCCGAGCAAGGCCTTTGTTTAACGGAAGGCCGCGTCGAGGGATGGATGATACCGGAGACCACTTATATTTAATAGAGCCTAAATTAGGTGCTAATAAAAAAGTATCGGGATCTAAGACCTTTAAAACAGAGCCGGGCTGCCCACTACGGGATGCGCCAACGCCAGTAAGCTCTCCCGGTTGAGCAGCCCAAGCCTTGCCTAATGGGACATCACCCCCCCCCATTGTTAGGACAAAGGCCGTGAGGGTGATAAGCGTAACCACCCTAGGCGGCCGTTTCATACAGCTCGATAAGTTATTAGAGCTGGCGTTTATCATCGTCTAACAACCTTTCTGCCGACAAATATCTTTTTAAAAGCCTCTGTTTAGAGCTCAAAAAGAATGTTCCCTGAATAGATTTTACTCAGAGAACATCCTGCCTGGCGTTTCATAAAAAGTATATCTCAACAAAAAATGATTGTCAAAGAAATGTAACAGACTTTTTTATTGGCTAACATAAACCTTAAAAAAAAAGACTCCGATTTAATTCGGAGCCTTTTTTTAAACGCTAACCGCTATATTACATGCCCTGCTTCCGACGGAAAAACTTCCTCAGGAAACCGGGTTTTTCTTTTTCTATGAATTTTGTTTCTTCCCGTCTGGCTTTTTCGCGTTTCACATCTTCGATAACGCGCTCTTCCTTGACTTCAGGTTTAACCTCAGGAGCACTCTTATGCACTTCCTTCTGAGGTTCCGCAGGTTTTTGCGCTGCATCAAGGGGTGTTTTGCCCGGCACGGTTTTGGCAGACGTCTTCGCTTTTGCTTTCTTCTCCTTTTTCTCTTCCTTCACTTTTTCAACCAATTCAAGGAAAACAAGTTCCGCCCCGTCACCGCGCCGACGGTTAAAAGGTATAATCCGCGTATACCCGCCTGCCCTATCTTTAAAAAGAGGCGCGATCTCCTTAAAAAGGCGTATAACAGCATCCTTATCCTGCAAACGACCGGCTACCGCCCTACGCGCATTCAGGGTATTCTTCTTTGCTTGCGTAATAAGCTGTTCTCCCAGGCGCTGGGCTTCCTTTGCCCTTGCCCACGTCGTTTTGATACGCTGATGCATGATCAGATGCTTCACCAATAGCGTCAAAAGCGCCTTTCGGTGTGAATCCATTTTATTTAATCGCGTACGTCGAACATTATGCCTCATGGCTGCCCTCGACCTCTTCTATTTTTGATTCTATTTTCATCCCGAGATGGATCCCCATATCGGCCAGGATCTTATTGATCTCGGTCAGTGACTTTTTCCCGAAATTACGGTATTTAAGCATTTCCATTTCAGTTTTCTTAACCAGGTCCCCGATCGTCTTGATTTTTGCTTCCTTCAGGCAGTTGGCGCTTCGGACCGAAAGCTCCAGTTCTGTGATCGGCATATTGAATTTCTCGCGCAGTTCCTGTTCTTCCTTCGAAACTTCTTCTTCGACAATATCCTCCGGCAATTTGCCGAAACCGACAAATATATCCAGATGCCGCTGCAGGATATTGGACGCATAAAGAAGCGCATCTTTCGGGTCGACGCTCCCGTTCGTCCAGATCTCAAGGATCAGTTTGTCATAATCGGTGATCTGCCCTACGCGCGTCGCCTCGACGTTATAGCTCACCTTTTTGACCGGTGAAAATACCGAATCAATGGGTATGACACCGATCGGCAAGTCTTCCTTTTTATTCCTCTCGGCAGGTACGTAACCGCGGCCGCGGGCGACCTCAAGTTCTACTTCCAGCGACGTATTTTTGGTAAGGGTCGCCAGGTGAAGATCGGGGTTCAATATCTCGACCGTCTCGTCGGTTTTGATATCCTTGGCCGTTACGTCGCCTTTTTTCTCGATATGGAGGTACATGGTCTTCGGCGCCTTGAAATGCGACCGCAAAATAAGCTGTTTCAGATTGAGAATGATTTCAGAGACGTCCTCGACGACGCCGTCAATCGTCCCGAATTCATGCTGAACGCCGGCGATCTTTACGGACGTAACTGCCGTACCTTCGATCGATGAGATCAAAACGCGCCTGAGAGAATTCCCGACAGTCGCACCGTAGCCGCGCTCGAACGGTTCAGCCACGAATTTCCCATAGGTCGGCGTGTAGCCCGCTTCGTCAAGTAAAAGCCGTTTCGGCATTTCAAAATTGCGTAATTTTACGCCCATTAAAAACCTCCTATGTTAATGCACCCGACAAACGAATACTGATCGTTATAGTAACGTTTACTTGGAATACAACTCAACGATCATATTCTCGTCGACCGTGTATTCAATATCATCCCGCTCCGGCAATGACAGGATCATCCCCTTAAAATGCTCGCCGTCCCGCTTGATCCATTTCGGGACAGGCCGGTCTTTAAGAAGCTCCAGAGTTTCCTTTACGATCTTCTGATTCTTCTCTTTAGGCTTCAGTTCAATCGTATCGCCGCCCCGCACCAGATAGGACGGGATATTGACGTTCTTGCCGTTTACCTTGAACAGGCTGTGCCTGACAAGCTGACGGGCGCTTGAACGCGAGGCCGCGAACGACAGCCTGAAAACAACATTGTCAAGACGACGCTCGAGGTATTGGAGCAATAAACTCCCGGTAACGCCCTTCGCCTTCGAAGCCTTCCTGAAATAATTCCTAAATTGCCGTTCAAGAAGCCCGTACATGCGTTTCAATTTCTGCTTTTCGGCAACCTGAATGCCGTAATCAGACTCTTTCTTGCGCACCTTCCCGTGCTGGCCCGGTGAAAAAGGCCTGCGGCTTACCGCACATTTATCGGTCTGGCATCGTGTCCCTTTTAAAAATAATTTGCCGCCGTGCCGCCTGCACAACCGGCATACCGCTTCGGTATATCTTCCCATGTATTACTCCTCGTTTCTATGGAGCCTCTCGGCCTTTTGTCCGGGACTCCCTCCCCCTTGGGGACAACTCCTATATCTCCGCCCTCAAGGCAGGAGATTAGAGCGCAGAGGAACTAAACCCTGCGCCGTTTTGGCGGCCGACATCCGTTATGCGGTATCGGCGTTACATCTTTAATAGCCCGGATCGCAAGGCCGGCAGCCTGAAGACTGCGTATCGCGCTCTCACGCCCTGCCCCGGGTCCTTTGATAAAAACCTCGACCTCTTTCACTCCGAAATCCTTGGCCTTGCGGGCTGCGTTCTCGGCAGCCATCCCTGCAGCGAACGGCGTCGACTTTTTCGAGCCGCTAAACCCTACGGTTCCGGTGGACGCCCAACAAAGCACGTTCCCCTGCCGGTCAGTGATCGAAACGATCGTGTTGTTAAATGATGCCAAGATGTGGGCAATCCCTTGAGGGACTGTCCTGATTACTTTTTTCTTTCCTGTTTTCTTTTTAGTGGCCACGTTTACTTAACTCCTATTCGTCTGTTTTTACCACCTGCCGTACTGCCTTACTTCTGACAACGCCGACGGTCTTTCGCGGCCCTTTCCGGGTCCGCGCATTCGTCCGCGTTCTTTGTCCGCGCACCGGCAGCGCACGACGGTGACGAAACCCTCGGTACGCACCGATCTCGATAAGCCGTTTAATATTGCCCTGAATTTCCCTGCGCAGGTCTCCTTCGGTCGTGTATTCCTTCTGGATAACTGCCGTAATACGCGATATTTCCTCTTCATTGAGCTCTTTCGCACGCTTAGAGGGGACGATGTTCGCTTTTTTGAGAATCTTGGCAGATAAGGTCCTGCCGATCCCATATATATAGCCCAGCGATATATCAATCCGCTTTTCTTTCGGTATGTCAACGCCGACGATTCTAGGCATAGTGAACTCCCTTTCTCCTACCCTTGTCTTTGTTTATGCTTCGGTTCTGTGCAGATGACCCGTACGATGCCTTTACGCCGTATGATTTTACATTTGGCACATATTTTTTTTACGCTGGCCCTGACTTTCATGATCTAAAGAACTCCTTTTTACTTTTCGCGCCGGACAATCCGCCCCTTCGACAAATCATAGGGCGACATCTCGAGCGTCACCTTATCACCGGGCAGTATCCGTATAAAATGCATCCTCATCTTTCCCGAAACATGAGCCAGAACCTTATGCTTATTTTCAAGCTCAACCCTGAAGGTTGCGTTCGGCAATGTTTCAAGGACAGTCCCCGTGACTGTTATAGCCTCTTCTTTCGCCATATTATGTTACGATCTCCGGTTCCTTATCCGTGACAACAACGGTATGTTCGTAATGCGCCGACAGCGAACCGTCTTCGGTCACTGCCCGCCACCCGTCGGACATTATCTTGATCCCTGCGCTGCCCGCATTGACCATCGGCTCGATCGCCAGAATCATGCCGCGCTGTAAGCGCGCCCCCTGATGGGGTTTTCCGTAATTCGGTATCTCGGGCTCCTCATGTAGCGCCCGTCCTATACCGTGTCCGACAAAATAACGTACCACGCTAAAACCGTACGACTCTACATAACTCTGCACGGCATGCGATATGTCAAAAACTCTGTTGCCCGCGCATGCCTGGGCTATCCCGGCCATAAGCGAGTCCCGCGTCACATCGATGAGTTTTGCCGCCAAAGCTGAGATAGCGCCGATACCGACTGTTACCGCCGCATCGGCATAATATCCGTTATACTCAACGCCAACGTCAAAACTGACGATATCGCCTTCCCGTAAGACCCTTGACTTCACCGGGATCTCATGCACCACCGAATCGTTAACCGCGGTGCATATCGTCCGGGGATATCCCCGGTATCCCTTAAAGGCGGGGCGCCCCTTACATTTCCGTATCATCCCCTCAGCCATGGCGTCGAGCGCCAGCGTCGTCGTTCCGGGTGTTGCCTTCTTAGAAAGAGCTATGAGAACATCGTGCGTTATCCGCCCTGCCTGCCGTATTTCTTCGATCTCTTCAGGCGATCGCACTTCAATCATAAAACCTTACGAGAGTTTTTCGTTCAGGAACAGGTCCTTCAGTTTAAGAAAAAGTTCGTTGACATTAAGGTCGCCTGATACTTCCCGTAACGTACTCCGCTCCTTATAAAAGGATAAAAGTGGCGCAGTCTGTTTCTGATAGACATTTAGTCGATTCTTGATCGTCTCGAGTTTATCATCATCGCGCTGGATGAGACCGGCGCCGCATGAATCGCATACGTTCATTTTTTTCGGCGGTTTGTTTTTTACATGGTAATTCAATCCGCATTTGGTGCATACCCGCCGGCCTGTCAGCCGTTCGATCGCGGTCTTTTCGGCCGTATTAAAATAAAGGACAAGATCTATTTTCTGTTTGGCCGATTCGAGTTGTTTTTCCAGTTCAACGGCCTGCTGCACGGTCCTCGGGAACCCGTCCAGCATAAACCCGGCCTTTGCGTCGGGTTTCGATATACGGCTGACAACGATCGCGGTCACTACGTTGTCCGGGACCAGCTCGCCTTTATCCATAAATGATTTTGCGAGAAGCCCGGCCTCGGTCTTGTTCTTCACGGACTCGCGCAACATGTCGCCGGTCGACACATGCAACATTTTATAGGTCCTTGACAGTACTTCGGCCTGCGTGCCCTTGCCCGCGCCGGGAGGGCCTAAAAGGATTATTTTCATCGTCTGCCTCTCACGTGGCCTTTTTTCATGAACCCTTCGTAATGCCGCATCAAAAGATGGCTTTCGACCTGCCGCATCGTGTCAAGCATAACACCGACAATAATAAGAAGCCCGGTGCCGCCGAAGAAACTGGCGATGAGATACGGTATCTTCATTGCTTCGGATATCAAGGTCGGTAAAATAGCTATGATCGCCAGCGCAATAGAGCCCGGTAAGGTAATGCGTGTCATAATGAAATCAAGATATTCGGCTGTCGCTTTTCCCGGCCTGATCCCCGGCACAAAACCACCGTATTTTTTCATATTGTCGGCGATCGTTATCGGGTTAAAGGTTATAGCCGTATAAAAATACGCAAAGAATATGATGAGTAACGAGTAGATGAGATTATACACTATCTGTCCCCTCATAAGCGCATTAGCGACCGATTGCACGGCTGTCGACGGGACCAGCCCTGCGATCGTAGCCGGAAAAAGTATAATACTTTGCGCAAAGATGATAGGTATAACACCGCCCTGGTTAACCCTGAGCGGAATGAACGTGCTTTGTCCGCCATAGATCTTTCTGCCGATAACACGTTTCGCATATTGGATCGGAATTTTACGTTGGCCTTGCGTGATCAAGACCGTTGCCACAACAACGGCAACGAGCATACCCCCCAGGAATATAAGCTTAAGCGGTGATATCTGGGCCTTTTCCGGCGAAAACGGCGATGCAAGAGAAAAGAGCTGGTAAACAGCCGTCGGCAGACGGGAAACAATGCCGGCGGTTATGATAAGCGAAATACCGTTACCGATCCCGAACTGTTGTATCTGTTCGCCAAGCCACATGATAAACGCCGTCCCGGTCGTAAGAGTGATCACGGTCAGTATCCTGAATGCCCACCCGGGATTTTGGACGATCTCAAGCCCCTGAAAACGCGCGGGATTTTCGAGCCAGAGCGCGATAAAAAACGATTGTATAATCGAAAGGATGACCGTACCGTACCGCGTATACTGTATGATCTTCTTGTGGCCCGCCTCGCCTTCTTTCGACAGCCTCTCGAGCGCCGGAACAACCGCGGTCAGGAGCTGGAGAATAATGGATGCGGATATATACGGCATGATCCCCAGTGCAAAGATCGTCAATCGCTGCATGGCGCCGCCTGAAAACATGTTCATGATGCCGAATAAGGTCCCACCCTGCGTCCTTGCTATATTTTCAAAGAACTGCATTAATTTTGCGCCGTCTATGCCGGGGGTGGGGACAAAGGCACCGATACGTTCGACGGACATCAGGCCAAGCGTAATAAGAATCTTTTTGCGCAGATCCGGTATTTTGAATAAATTAACGAGGACTTGGAACAATGTCTGTTTTCCCTCCGGCTTTTTCTATTTTTGCCTTAGCCGATTTAGAAAAGGCGTCTGCCTTTATCGTTAACGCGATGGTAATATCACCGGTCCCTAATATCTTCACCGGTATATCGTTACGGCGCACCAGCCCTTTTTTCACCAGTTCGTCGATACCGACAACCGCATTCTTTTCAAAGACGTTCAATTTTTCGGTGTTCACGACTTGAAACACCTCTTTTTCGGCATGGGTAAAACCCCGTTTGGGTATACGCCTGATAAGCGGCATCTGACCGCCCTCAAAACCGATATGCGTAGTCGCTCCGGAACGCGCGTTCGCGCCTTTATTGCCTTTGCAGGACGTTTTTCCGTGCCCGGAGGCGTATCCCCGGCCGGTCCGTTTCGCCCTTTTTCGCGCCCCATTCGGTCCTTTAAGACTGGATAAATTGATCATTTCCTATACCTCTCGATAGAGCCGCAGATTTTTAAGCGCGACCATTGTTGCCTTTACGACATTGAAATGATTGCGGGACCCGAGGTTCTTCGTCAATATATCGCGGATACCCGCAGCTTCACAGACGGCGCGCACTGCCCCGCCCGCGATAACACCGGTCCCTGGGCCGGCCGGTTTCAATAAAATCTTCGCTGCGTCAAATTTGCCGATTATCTCGTGCGGAATGGTATTACCCTTCATGGGTATGGTTACCAGAGACTTATGCCCGTTATTCAGGGCCTTCCGTATAGCATCCGCCACTTCGTTCGCCTTGCCGAATCCAAAACCCACATGCCCCTTACCGTCGCCCACAACGACGATCGCGTTGAACGAAAATCGTTTACCGCCTTTGACGACCTTTGCGACACGCGATATATGAACGACCTTTTCAACAGGTTTGTCTTCGTCTCCAACGGCGCTCCTTCTGAACTCTTTAAGCGTCCGCTCAGGGCCGAATCTTCGTCCTTCGCGCCGCGGTTCGTGTCTTGCCTCCGGTTTCGTTTCGGGCTTGGCCTCAGGGCTTGCAGCTGCCGCCGGCGCATCACCTTCGCGTTTTTCCTGTTTAGCTTCTTCACCTGCCATGTATTTCTACTCCTCTGTTAATTTTTATCGGTTCATTATGACTTAAAATTTAAGTCCGTTTTTCCTCGCCGCCTCAGCCAATGCTTTTACCCTGCCGTGATACCTGAATCCGGCCCGGTCAAAAACACACGCGGAGAAACCTTTTGCAACAGCACTTTTTGCAAATTCTCCGCCCAGTGTTATTGCAGCCTTGACATTACCGCCGCTTTTTATCTTATCTTTGAAAACAGGGCTGTTGGTCGACAGTCCGTAGAGAGTCTTATGCCCTATATCGTCGATAAGTTGTGCCGAAATATGTTTAATACTGCGGGAGACACACAGGCGCGGTTTGACGCTGGTGCCTATGACATTTTTCCGGACTCTTTTATGCCTCAACTCTCTGCCTTCGTATCTCATGGTCGTTCCTTTATGCTACCGTCTTACCGGCCTTATGCCGGACATACTCGTTAAAATATCGTATACCCTTGCCCTTGTACGGTTCAGGCAAATAAAAATCACGGATCTCCGCGGTTATTTCACCGACCTTGGCCTTATCGATACCGCTCACCGTTAACTGCGTCGGTTTTGCCGCCAGAATGGTTATCCCGTCAGGGATCGGATAATCGATCTGATGGGAATACCCAAGATTAAGGGTGAGTTTTTTACCCTGCACCAGCGCCTTGAACCCGACACCCCGTATCTCAAGTTCCTTGGAATATCCTTTGGTGACACCTATGATGTTATTCAGTAACAGCGTGCGGATAAGGCCATGTTTGGACATATCCTTATGCTCTTCAGACGGCCTGGTAATAAAGATCTTGTTATCCTTGATCTCGATCTTAAAGCGGTCATCAACTTTATAGTCGAGCTTTCCCTTGGGCCCCTGGATCGTTACCATATTATTGACGCAGCTCACTTTCACATCGCTGGGAACAGGAACCGGTTTTTTTCCTACTCGTGACATCTTACATTCCCTTCTTTCCTAACCGCTAATCGCTAACCGCTTCATTAAACTACCACGCGTAGCAGATTATTTCTCCGCCGATCTTTTTGGCCCTGGCTTCTTTAGTCGTCATAATACCTTTTGACGTCGATACGATCGCTATACCGACACCGCCCAATATTTTTCTGAAATCTTCGTAGCCTTCATAGCGCCTTAATCCGGCAGTACTTATGCTCTTAAGGCCGACTATCGCGGAACTATTATCCTTGTTATATTTAAGATATATCTTTATAAGGCCCTGTTTTTTGTCCTCGATCTCCTTGAAATTGGCGATAAACCCTTCTTTTTTCAGGATTTCGCATATTGCCGACAGCAGTTTGGAGCGCTTTATCTCAACAGCCTCCTTATGTGCTCGGCTCGCGTTCCGTATCATGGTCAGCATATCAGCAGTTAAATCGGTTATTGACACTGTAATTCCTCCTTATACTCATCGTTTGTATTGCCAAAACCCAGAGGAGACAATATACAAACGACGCTTTACCAGCTCGCCTTCACAACGCCAGGAATCTCACCCCGGGACGCCAACTCTCTAAAACAGATCCTGCATATCTTGAAACGCCGCATGAAACCCCGGCGCCGCCCGCAAAGCTGGCAGCGGACATATCTGCGCACCTTGAATTTCGGCGGCCTGTTTGCCTTGATTACTAAACACGTTTTTGCCATTGATCCCTCATTTACTTGGTTTTTTGAACGGAAACCCAAACAGTTTTAAAAGGTCATATGCTTTTTTTGCCGAACCCGCATTAGTAACTATGATAATATCCATACCGTGTGTCGCCAACACCTTATCCATGTCGATCTCGGGAAATATCGCCTGTTCTGTAATACCGAAGCTGTAATTACCTGCCGCGTCAAACGATTTATCGGAAAGCCCCTGAAAATCGCGGATACGCGGTATCGAGATACTGATAAGCCTGTCAAGAAATTCATACATCATGGTACGGCGCAGTGTCACCACGATGCCGCAGGGGCTGTTTTTCTTGAGTTTAAATCCCGAAATGGCCTTCTTGGCAAGCCTGATAGCGGGCTTCTGCCCCGTGATCTTTCCCAAGCCGTCCTGTATGCTTTCCAGAACTTTATTGTCCTGCGCCTTAAGCCCTACGCCGACATTCACAACGATCTTCTGGAGTTTCGGAACCTGGTGGATATTCGTATAATTGTACAGTTTCATATATGCCGGAACTATTTCTTTCCGGTACCGTTCAAGTAGCCGAGCCATTAAAACACCTCATTACATTTTTTGCAGTATCGCGCTTTTGATCCGTCCCGTAATATATTAATACCCGTCTTAGTCCCGCGGTTACACCGTTTGCAGAAAATAGCAAGATTCGATATGTCGATAGGCGCTTCCTTGGTAACGATGCCGCCCTGTTGGTTCTGGTTGGTCTTACGCGTATGCCGTTTGACGAAATTAACGCCCTCGACCAGCACCTTATGTGCCTCATGCATGACCTGCAGTACCTTGCCGCTCTTCCCCCGGTCTCTACCGGCCAGGACCATCACTACATCATCTTTTTTTATATACGCCATGATCTTTCCCCTTATATTACTTCAGGCGCGAGCGAAACTATTTTAGTGAATTTTTTATCGCGCAGCTCGCGGGCTACGGGCCCGAATATACGGGTCCCCCTCGGATTCAGCTGATTGTCGATAAGAACAACTGCGTTCCGGTCAAACCGCAAGTACGAGCCGTCTTCCCTTTTTATCGGGTGGGCGCATCTGACGATAACACCCTTGGCCACTTCGCCCTTTTTTACGATAGCATCGGGCGTTGCCTCTTTTATGTTACAGGTGATTATATCGCCGATCGACGCCTCAAGCTTCCCCGAACGGAATAAAACGCCGATCATTGACGCCTTACGGGCACCCGTATTATCCGCTACATCCAGAATCGTTCTCATCATAATCATATCATCACCCACCCATGCCTGTCGTTATTTTTTAGTAAGAACTTCTATCAGCCGCCACCGTTTTTCTTTCGAAAGTGGCCTCGTTTCTTCGATACGTACCTTGTCACCGGTCTTGGCAATTTCCTTTTCGTCATGTACCTTGAATTTGATGGAGCTTTTGACCAATTTGCTGTAGGCCGGATGTAAAAATTTCGAATCGACCCGCACTACGATGGTCTTATCCATCTTATCGCTGACGACCGTTCCCACCAGATTTTTGCGATGCCTTTGTTCGGTATTAGTCTTTTCCACGCTTGCGCTCCCTCATGATCGTTAAGCACCGGGCTATGTTCCGCTTTGCCTCGCGGATCCGATGCGGTTTTTCAAGCCGGGTGGTCTGCGCCTCAACCCGCACCTTATATATATCCTCCCTGAGCTTCTCCATGGTCTGCTCGAGTTCCGCGTCAGTCATATTCCGTACATTTTCAGGTTTCAATCGTGCCATACTATACCCCGTTTCTTAACCGTGGGCCCGTGTTATGAACTTGGTCCGGATGCTCAGTTTGTTTGCTGCCAGCCGCAGAGAATCACGCGCCAGGTCTAACGGAATCCCCTCCATCTCAAACAGTATTCGCCCTTTTTTGACAACCGCGATCCAGTGGTCAGGGGCGCCCTTTCCCTTACCCATCCGCGTTTCGGCGGGTTTCTTGGTAACAGGGTGGTCGGGAAATATCCTGATCCAAACCTTACCGCCCCGTTTGGTATTACGCATAAGGGCTACCCTTGCCGCCTCGATCTCACGGCCTTTGACCCAGGCGTTCTCAAGGGCCTTAAGACCGAATTCGCCGAAATTAAGCTCTGATCCCTTGTATGACGAACCTAACCGTCTTCCGCGGTGCGATTTACGAAACTTTACCCTTTTCGGCATGAGCGCCATCGTCTGTTTTCTCCTGTTTTACCGCTTTATTCATATGCTCATATAAATGAAACTTCTCGCCTTTATAGATCCACACCTTGACGCCGATAAGACCGTAGGTCGTGTGGGCTTCGGCAAATCCGTAGTCAATATCAGCGCGCAATGTCTGGAGCGGTATCTTCCCGTACATATATTTCTCTTCGCGCGCAATTTCGCCGCCGTCAAGCCGGCCCTTAACCTTGACCCTGATCCCTTCGCAGCCCGCATCCTTCGCGAGTTGAACGGCCTTTTTCATGGTACGCCTGAACGGGATACGTTTTTCAAGCTGAAAGGTAATACTCTCGGCAATGAGCTGCGACTCGGTAGCCGCCTGTTTTACTTCCTTGATATCGATAAAGATATCCTTGGCGGTCTTGCTCAGCGATTGCAGTTCGTCCTTCAACGATTCGATCTCCTGCCCGCGCCGCCCGATAATAGCGCCGGGCCGTGCCGTATAAATCTGTATCCTCATCCGGTCCGAGGCACGTTCTATCTCGACCTTGGAGATGGCAGCCTGGTACAGTTTTTTCTTGATAAATTTCTTGATCTTGACGTCTTCAAGGAATTTAGTGGCGTATTCTTCCTTCCGGGCGAACCACCGGGATTTCCAGTTATTGATAATGCCGACCCTGAATCCATATGGATGAACTTTTTGACCCATTACTTACTCCCTGCCGCAGCTTTTTCTTTAGGCGCACTTTTTTTAACGCGTTTACTTACGGTCTTTGAAACCGTCGACGATATTTTTTCGGCTACGGAAACTGTTTTTTTCTGGGCCGCATCTTCCAAGGCTTTCAATTTGTCCTGGGTAGCCGTAAGCTCCACCGTAAGATGGCTTGTCCTCCTGCGTATCATGGTAGCCCGGCCCATCGATGCCGCGCGGAAACGCGCCAGATATGAAGCGCCGTCCGCGGTGATCTTGGATATATAAAGGTCTTTATCTGTATATTTATCGTCAGGATATTTGACCTTGACGTTGGCGACTGCCGACTTCACAAGGTCCAGAAGCATAGGCGCTGCCTTCTTATTAACGATCGGCAAAAGTTCGATGACCTCGTCGACCCTCTTACCCCGTATGACATCGACCACTAACCGCGCCTTACGCGCCGGAATTTTCGCATACTTCAGTATTGCCCTGCCCATCATAATGATATCCCTCTTCCCGCCCGAACCTTATGTCTTATCGAGCGACACTTCGGTCGCGGCACCGTGTTTCCTAAAAACCCTTGTCGGGACAAATTCCCCAAGCTTATGCCCGACCATATTCTCGGTAACAAATACCGGCGAGAATTTTTTGCCGTTATATACCGAAAAGGTAAGGGTGACAAAATCAGGCGTTATCGTCGACCTTCGCGACCAGGTCTTTATCGGCTTACGATCATTCTGCTTGCGCGCCTTGGTAACCTTTTCAAGGAGTTTTTCGTCTACAAACGGACCTTTAGCAATGGAACGACTCATTTCTATTTCCTCCGCCGTATAATATATTTATCTGACGTCTTCGTCTTCCGTGTCTTATAACCTTTAGTCGGCTTTCCCCATGGCGTACACGGATGCCTGCCGCCGCTTGATTTCCCTTCGCCGCCGCCCATCGGATGGTCTACAGGATTTTTGACAACACCGCGGGAAAGGGGCGCGCGTCCGAGATACCGTGAACGTCCGGCCTTGCCGATCGAGATCGTATCATGCTCTACGTTGCCGACCTGGCCGATAGTGGCGTAACATTCGATCCGTATAAGCCTCACCTCGCCGCTGGGCAACTTTACATGAGCGTACTTCCCTTCTTTGGCGAGTATCAGGCATGAGTCGCCGGCCGAACGGGCGATCTTACCGCCGCGGCCCATATCAAATTCGACATTATGTATCGGAATGCCGGGCGGGATACTGCCGAGCGGCAGGGCATTGCCTACCTTTATCTCGACATTGGTGCCGGCTATAATCGTATCGCCGACATTAAGAGATACCGGGCACAGTATGTATTTCTTTTCGCCGTCGTCATATTGGACCAGCGCTATCCGGCACGTCCGGCACGGGTCATATTCGATCGTCATGACCTTGGCAGGCATATCATGTTTATCGCGCTTGAAATCGATAATCCGGTATTTTTGTTTATGCCCGCCCCCTATCCCCCTGACGGTAAGACGGCCGTATGAATTTCTTCCTCCGGTCTTCTTTAATGTCCAGGTCAAAGCCTTTTCCGGCTTCGTGGCGGTTATCTCACTGAAATCATATCCGGTTTTCCATCGTGTTCCCGGCGCTGTAGGTTTGTACGTTTTCGTTCCCATGGATAGTGTCCCCGTTTACGTTATCTCGATCTTTTCGTTTTCCTTGAGCGTGACTATGGCCTTTTTCCAATCAGGTGTTTTTCCCGCCTCGAACCTGACGCGCTTGTTCTTTCCTCTCATGGTGACGGTATTAACATCATGGACCTTGACCTTGTAAATGAACTGGACCGCCTGTTTGATATCGATCTTATTGGCATTCTTCCTGACCCAGAAGAGGTACTTTCTCTGGGGCATCATAGAAGCGCCTTTTTCGGTCCTTATAATGCTGACAATAATATCATGCGGATTAGTACTGGTACTCATGCCTTTAATCTCGCGGACAGCTGTGTAAGAGCTCCTTCAGTAATGACAAAATTAACATGTCGCAGCACTTCGTATGCGTTGATATTCGTATAATGCACCACCGTAAGATA
>JAQURW010000198.1 GCA_028715425.1 Candidatus Omnitrophota bacterium | reverse complement strand
CGTATACAAGGCCCTGGTGATGAGGCCTGATCTGGCCAGGGGGGAGAAACTCGGCGGCTGGATCAGGGCGATCATCCATCCCGAATCGCGATCTATCGTCCTTTTGCAAATAAAGGACGAGCCGCTTAATAGGGCGCCTCTTTGTGCCGCGATCATGGCTGCGACGTTGCATACGCCGTATACGTCCAATATGGAAGTGGAAGAACTCTTTACATATTATCCCCGGAAAAGGCCGGAGGGGCTCAGGCTGGTATCGGAGGATTCGCCGGAGGAGCCCGTCGAGCCCCGGCGGACCGAGCTCTCTTCGCTGGTTCGAGACACGATAACCAGAAAACTGATGAATAGACTTATACGGGAAGAACAGCGCAGGGAAGGGTTTCATGTCGTAAGGGCCGATGACACGCCGCCTCCTCCGGCGGGTTCTATCTACAGCGTATTTAAATACCTGTGCGATCACGGGATAACATCGCCTGAAAAAGCTCTGGTTGGCGAAACGATAGCTGTTGAAACGGGAACGAAACATCCCGGAAGAGGAAAATCTCTGAAGTTTGCCAGTATTGAACACGATTTAAACGCCCTGTTCTTACATCTGCACTTAATAGAAAAAGTCGATGCGAACGTCACTGGAAAAGACGCGAAATATTATGTGCCGGAGGCGGTGAAGAAAAAAAGAGAGAAAATACTTCCGTTCTTGGAACAATTCAGGGGAAAAAATCTGCGCCCGCACCCCGAAACCATGGATCGTCTTTATACTGAACACATAGAACAGATATTGAATTATAGACTGCTTTCGAAAGGATATATCTTTATACTGGCAATAACTGCCCTTCCGGCTATCGGGATCCCTTTTATCTATATCTATCCGGCGGTGCAACAATACTGGGTAGCAATAACGATAGCCGGATTAGTGTGGCTGGATCTTGTCACGAAGCTATGGGTCAAGATCTTTATACCGAAACCACTGGCTGTTTTTACTGGCGGCATCAAGGTCCCCTTGTATCATCCGCTGTATACGCAGAAGAATTTTATTACGCATGTTGTGCATTTAGTGGGGTTCTGGCGGCAAATGATGCTGTTGTATATCGTGATTTACCCGCTTGGCAACTTAGTATTGGGAAAGGTTACGCCCGGCTTGCCGGAATTGATGTTTGTTTTTATTGTATCGGGGGCTGCCGGCCAGGTTCTGGACATTGTTTTTTTGAATGCAGAGAAAGGGGCTACTGATTGGATTCGTTTGCGGTATAAGTTTTCAGGAACACCCCACTTTGTAATTGCTAATCTGGCTGACATGATATTAACCGGCGCGGTTGGCCTTTTCGCGATAACTTATCCGAGACTGACGTTATTGGTAGCGATCGCGGCAGGGTATATACTATGGTCGAAGGTCAGAAAAAAACTTCCTTCTGCCGGCTCATCACCTAACCTCGGCGGCCTTTCTGACGACGAAGTCGACGCGAAGATACGTGGCCTTATAAAACGCAATCCCGATATGACAGAGCCGAAAGACAAAGTCACCGAAATCGTCTATGAGAACGGCCGGTTTCATGAATATGAGATCATTTATGACAACGACGACACATTGAATATCCATAAGCATAGAGAGGCCCTGAAAACGATAAAAGGAAAACAGGAAGCAGCACTTATTAAGCACTTAAGCGATGCGGGCATACCGCTTGAAACCGTCAGGCTCGGCATTATCCCATCAAACGAAGCCGCGATAATAAACGGCAGCACGGCCGAATCATCATCGATCATCCATGCCGGCGGCCGTATATGGTTGCCGCGGGACCTGGCGGAGTATTTGTTCACCAGCCGGGTCGAGGAAACGTTACTCACGGATATTTTTAAACATGAGTATGCGCATCAACAGGAACCGGGAGTTGATATTCATGCGAGGGCCCCGGATGATTATAACGCGCTGGTCAAGCGGGTTAATGAGGCGAGAGGTAGGATGGCAGTACGTGGCGGCGCCGCGGAAATCGATGGGGAAGAACTAAAGAAGATAGTCAACGCTGTTTTTAGAAGGGAAATATTTGACTGGCTGACAAAAGACCCCTTGTCCAAACAACTCTACACAGCTTTTGGCGAATTTTTGAATAGGCTGGTGGTAACGGGGGACATATACGGGGTTTCAGCGTATTTGGAAGCATGCAGTGAATATCTGCTTTCTTTCTCTCCCGCGCAGATAGCGGAATTTTTTCGTGACTACCTGGAAGCGACTGACAACCTGTCCATGGACCGTGCCCTTTTCACGCGCCTGGAAGAAAAATATACACCCGGAAAATTACGGTCCGGTGATACTATCCGGGAGACCAAACTGATGGACCGTGATTCAGGAGTTTTTACTACAATAAAAATAGGCCGGCCAGGCCAGGTTATCTCTGAATCCGGGGCTATACATTGCAATTATGTTGTCTTGTTTGACCGGACGCGCGCCAGGATGGCGCTTATCCACACGAGCAACTGTCTTTCATTGCCGTTCGCGCGCGAGTCTATCAGGAGAGCCCTTGTTAGACTTGGGTGTAAGCCCGGTGATTTTCCGAATATCACAGCGAAGATCATCAGGCCGTACGGCAGATTGATCGATGCTATTGAAGGCGAAGCTTCAGAGAAGGATTCTGCCCGGATCGAAGAGTTGCTTACCGTTGCGTTGCATGAGGCGGGGGTCAGGCAGCTTGAAACAGATAGAAACCTTGCCTGGTATGACACCGTCGGCAGAAAACATATCAGCGTTCTGGTCGATGAAGGTATGATGATCGCTTTTGCCGGCAGGTCGCCGGATTCGCCGGCAACGAGAATGATCGATGTTACTGATCAGAAATATCCCGTCGTTGATATGGTCAATCGGAGTTATTTAACGTCAGACCAGGTAGTAACATGCCTTTTAAGCGGGAAAGAATCAGATATGCGTGCCGTTGCCGGGGATATCGACAAAGCTTTTATGTCACGCATTGCCTGGGGTGGCGGTGATGAAAATTCACAATGGAATTTTTATGCAAGTCTTACCAATAGCGGACGGATCACGAAACGCCAGCTTGTTCTTTTGAAGAGCGCTGGTTTGGGTAAGGCGGCTCAATACAAATTGCTAAGCATTATTTGGCTTGATGAACTTGACAGGATTTTCAGCACCGAAAATCCTATAGGATCATTCAGGGACTATCTTACGGATAATCTGTCGTTAGATTTTCAGGAAGAGTTGATCCCGATCTTTACCGAGTACATTCTCCATTTCATATATAAAGAGTATCACATATTCAGGCCATGGCCTCAAGGATTCCCTTCAGTCGATGATATTGAAGAAGCATATTGTGCGTTTTTAAAAAAGGCCGCGAACAAGGACGCTTTAGATCTATTTAATGACAAAATCAGATTATGGCGGGCCCAGGCTATTTTGGGAATGGGGCTGCGTGGGTTTGTGAGTGACAGCCCTGACGGAATTGATGATAAAATTAATTTGCGTCAGCTCATGGAATCCGGCCGGTATGAGGAAGCCGCAAAAATGGCCAACAAAGACGATATGGTTTTGCTTGATGCAATGGAAACGCTGATCGATCCTGATTTTGGCTATATGAAGGCGTGCAATATACTCGGCAACATGTTTGCGGTTGGTTTGGATGAGAATTTGTATGTTGGTTCACTGATAATAGTTCTTAGAAACTCTATCGATAGACTGGCAGACGAAGAATATAGCGCACTGATCAGACGCGATAGAGATTGCCGTGCCGCGTTATCGCAGGTTATAGCGGAAGATATACATATAAACATAAATCGCGAACCTGTAGGGCTGCTCTTTACGTTACTCGACGCTTCCGCGATTAATCGGTTCCTTGATCACTGGTTGTCCCCAGCGATGTTAGAAGATCTGCGTCAAGAAAGTTCTAAAAGAAAAGGTAAGGAAAAATATGTAAGTATTTTGAAGATGATTGCAGCACACGAAAGACAGCCTTCTTCTGCCGGGACGATCTATAGTTCACCTGCCGAATGCCTTATCGCGCTTAAAAAAGACGATGCTATACTGGCAAAAGCTTTGAGTGAAGAGGGGATAGCGGTATCCGAAACTGATCGAGCCTGCTATCAGACATTGGAAAAACTGGGTATATGCCTTCCGATTGGAGGCGGGCGAGGCCGCTACCGCCTGAGCGATATGATGAAAGGCGCCGCCATCAACGATACCAAGACATTTATCAATGCCCTTGTCAACATGCGGTTCAGGAGGGACGATACATTGTTGAATGGCGCAATTCCGGAGGCAAAGATCCCGGCCGCCCGGGAATTGGTGCGGATGACGGTGCTGCATGAAATGAATTTGATGACAGGTGACGTACGGAACGGTTTAAAACCGTTCCGTACGACGATGTGGCACATCATTGACGGCCGCAGCCTGAGTGACGGCCAGCGCCCGCCGCTCGGCAGATTCATTCAAGCCCTCAACAAAGCCTTTGAGAAAGCGGACCTATCAGAAA
>JAQURW010000197.1 GCA_028715425.1 Candidatus Omnitrophota bacterium | reverse complement strand
TTTTACGTCAATTCATATTGAAGAATTCGAGATCGACGCGCGGGACACCAGGCTTGGCAACGAAGAAATAACCCGCGATATACCGAACGTTTCGGAAGATGCCTTAAAGAACCTTGACAAAGAAGGCATCGTTCGTATCGGGGCCGAGGTGAAGCCTGGCGACATACTGGTCGGCAAGGTAACGCCTAAATCGGAGACAGAGCTTTCTCCCGAAGAAAAACTTCTGCGCGCGATATTCGGCGAAAAGGCAGGAGATGTCCGTGATGCGTCTCTCACGGTGCCGCCGGGGATCGAAGGGATCGTCGTTGATGTGCGCGTCTTCTCGCGCAAAGAGGCCAGGACACGGACCAAGGAGCAGCGTACGGCCGAACAGAAAGAGATCGCTGTAGTCGAAAAAGATTTCGAGGCGCAGATAAGCCGCCTATCAGAAGATAAGATCAAGAAACTCGAAAAGATGCTTGTCGGGCAAAAGCTTGCGGCGAGCCTGCTCGATAATTACACCGGCAAGGCCCTTTTGGCGCACGGCAAGACTATCAAGAAAGACGACATCGCGAAGATCGAAAAGGCAGACCTCGAAAATTTAAAGCTGGTGGATAACCCTTCCGGCGAGAACGAGGTCCGCAGGTTCGTAAAGCTCATCGATGCGCAGATCGAAGAACTTATGTATGAGCGTGACCGCGAAATAGATAAAATAAAACGGGGCGATGAACTGCCTGCAGGCGTTCTGAAAAAGGTGAAGGTTTACGTCGCAAGCAAAAAGAAACTGTCGGTAGGCGATAAGATGGCGGGCCGACACGGGAATAAAGGCGTCATCGCAAGGATCGTCCCCGAAGAAGATATGCCGTTCCTCGAGGACGGGACACCGGTCGAGATGGTCCTGAATCCTCTGGGCGTACCGAGCCGTATGAACGTCGGGCAGATATTAGAGACCCACCTTGGCTGGGCAGCCAAGCTTTTGAATTTTAAAGTGGCGACGGCGGTCTTTGATGGCGCTTCGGAACGCGAGATCAAGGACGAGATGAAAAAAGCCAAGCTTCCTGAAGACGGCAAGGCCGTGGTGTATGACGGCAGGACCGGCCATGCCTTCGACCAGAAGGTAACCATCGGGTTCATCTACATGATGAAATTGTCGCATTTGGTCGACGATAAGATCCACGCCCGTTCCATCGGCCCTTATTCGCTGGTTACACAGCAGCCGCTCGGCGGTAAGGCGCAGTTTGGCGGACAGCGGTTCGGCGAAATGGAAGTCTGGGCACTCGAGGCATACGGCGCGGCCTATACCTTGCAGGAGCTCTTGACAGTCAAAAGCGACGATATCGTCGGAAGGACCAAGATATACGAATCGATCGTCAAAGGTGATTCGAACTTTCAACCGGGCACGCCGGAATCGTTCAACGTCCTTATTAAGGAATTACAAAGTCTCGCCATTGATATTCGGATGGAGAGGAAAGAAAAAATATGAAAAAAGAAAATATTGCCATAGACGAACTGCAGACACCAAAGTTTGACGCGATATCGATCCGGCTTGCCTCCCCCGAAATGATCAGGCAGTGGGCTAAAAGGACTAATACGGACGGAGAGGTCAAAAAGCCGGAGACAATCAATTACCGGACCCTCAAACCCGAAAAGGACGGCCTTTTCTGTGAACGCATATTCGGGCCGACCAGGGATTATGAATGCAATTGCGGTAAATACAAACGCATCAAGCATAAAGGTATTACCTGCGACCGTTGCGGTGTCGAAGTGACCCGCTCAAGCGTCCGCCGCGAGAGGATGGGAAAAATAGAGCTTGCGGTGTCCGTGTCGCATGTATGGTTCTTTAAGGCGGTACCTTCGAAAATGGGGAACCTTTTGGGACTTAATACCCGTGACCTTGAAAAGGTCATCTATTATGAGGAATATGTCGTGATCGACCCCGGCAAGACGCCGCTCAAGAAAATGGAGCTGTTAAACGACGAGCGGTATAGCGAATACCGTAAAAAATTCGGCGCGACGTCGTTCACCGCAAAAATGGGCGCCGAGGCGATCAAATTTCTTTTGAGGGAGCTTGACCTTGACAAACTGGCCGGCAAACTTAAGGGGGATGTCAAGGATTCCAAGGTCGGGCATTCGCAGAAGAAGAATATGAAGATATTGAAGATCGTCGAGAGTTTTAAGAAATCCGGCAATAAACCGGAATGGATGATATTGGATGTCATCCCGGTTATTCCGCCGGACTTACGTCCGCTTGTCCCGCTTGACGGCGGAAGATTTGCCACAAGCGACCTGAACGACCTGTACCGTCGTGTCATAAACCGTAATAACAGGCTTAAAAAATTATTGGAGCTCAATGCCCCCGATGTTATCATCCGTAACGAAAAACGTATGCTCCAGGAAGCAGTCGATGCCCTTTTTGATAACGGCCGTCACGGACGGCCTGTGCTCGGCCCCGGTAACCGGCCTCTTAAATCATTGAGCGATATGTTAAAGGGAAAGCAGGGCCGTTTCAGGCAGAACCTGTTGGGAAAACGCGTTGATTACTCGGGCAGGAGCGTTATCGTCATAGGGCCGGAACTCAAGCTGCACCAATGCGGCCTGCCGAAGAAAATGGCGCTGGAGCTTTTCGAGCCGTTTATCATACGGAAACTTAAGGATAAGGGTTTTGTCCATACGATCAAAAGCGCCAAGAAAATGGTCGAAAAGACCAAACTTGAGGTATGGGATATATTGGATGACGTTATCAAGGACCATCCGGTCATGCTGAACAGGGCCCCGACGTTGCACCGTCTCGGCGTTCAGGCGTTCCAGCCTGTTTTGATCGAAGGAAATGCCATACGCATCCATCCGCTTGTCTGCGCGGCGTTTAACGCCGACTTTGACGGCGACCAGATGGCCGTACATGTGCCGCTGTCCCTCGAGGCACAGTCAGAGGTACGGGTCATCATGATGGCGTCGAACAATATTTTTTCACCCGCGAACGGCCGCCCGATTGTCGTGCCGTCGCAGGACATCGTGCTCGGCTGTTATTATATTACCCAGGAAAAAGCCGGACTGATACACGAAGGCAAGATATTTTCCGACAGCGATGAGGTTATCACCGCGTTCCAGGACGGCGAGATCTCGCTCCATACCAGGATCAAGGTGCGCTGGAATAAGACCCTCGTTGCTACCACGGTAGGCCGCGTTATCTTCAATAATGCGCTCGGGATAGCGGACAAGATGGGATATTTCGCGAATGATGTTATGACCAAACCCAACTTATCGATATTTATATCGCGGGTTTATGCAACACTCGGCCATCAGCCCACGATCGAGGTCCTGGATAAATTGAAAAATATCGGATTCGAATATGCGACCTATGCAGGCATATCCATATCGGTCGATGATTTGATAATCCCCGCGAAAAAACAGGAACACCTGGCTAAGACAACCGAAGAGGTCAAGAGGATAGAGGATCAATACAAAAAAGGTCTTATTACCGACGGCGAACGTTATAACAAGATCATCGACCTTTGGACGCATACGACCGATAAAATATCGGACCTTATCTTTGAAGAGCTCGACCCATTCAACCCGATTTTTATGATGGCAAATTCCGGTGCGCGCGGTTCCAAACAGCAGATACGCCAGCTTGCCGGTATGCGCGGTCTGATGGCAAAACCTTCGGGCGAGATCATCGAAACTCCTATTACGGCGAACTTTAGGGAAGGGTTGACGGTTCTTGAGTATTTTATTTCGACGCACGGCGCGCGTAAAGGGCTGGCCGATACGGCGCTCAAGACTGCCGACTCGGGATATCTGACCAGAAGGCTTGTTGATGTGTCGCAGGACGTTATCATAACAGAACATGATTGCGGCACCTTGAACGGCATCTTGATGAGCGCGATCATCGAAGGCGACGAGGTTGTTATCCCGCTCTCGGAACGCATTGTCGGCAGGGTTGCGCTGGATAATATCACGGATGTTATTACCGATACGGTTATCGTTAAAGCCGGCGATGAGATCAACGAGGCAAAGGCTAAACAGATCGAGTCTCTCGGTATCGAGCGGATACGCATCAGGAGTGTGCTGACCTGTGAGGCTAAACGCGGTGTGTGCAATAAGTGTTATGGCATTAACCTGGCGACCGGGAAGATGGTCGAACTGGGCGAGGCCGTCGGTATTATCGCGGCGCAGTCCATCGGTGAACCCGGTACGCAGCTGACCATGAGAACGTTTCATATCGGCGGAACGGCGAGCAGGGTCGTCGAACAGACTTTCGCCGAGGCAAAAAATAAAGGCATTGTCAAATATCATAATGTCAAGGTCGTCAAGACCCCGAAAGAGGGCGAACTGATCGTCCTGAATAGAAACGGCCAGGTCAGCGTTAACGATCCCGACGGCCGCGAGCTGGACCGTTATACGGTACCGCACGGGTCGATCCTGTTTTTCGAAGACGGTGCGTCAATACAAAAGGGGCAGGTCCTGGTCAAATGGGATCCGTATACCTCGCCGATACTTTCCGAAGTGAACGG
>JAQURW010000021.1 GCA_028715425.1 Candidatus Omnitrophota bacterium | reverse complement strand
AACGATTCAAACAGGATAGACCAGGCAGCGGCGAGCAGAGGGCCGCGCGGTATAAATGAGATGGCGTATACGATATCATCTATTCTCCTTTTCAGTTCCGTTGGACTTATGACTTTGCTGGGGTTATTGACGTCAAGGATAAATCTTGTTAACTTGATCGCGAACTCGTTATACATATTGTCAGACAAAATCTTGGTTTCCAGTGCCAAGACGACATCGCGCAGCCTCTTCGCCTTGTTTGCGTCAAAATCAATCGGGTATTGTCCCAGGGCAGTACCGTGCACAAAGCGGACCCACGGGCTTAAGAATGTGCGCGATTCAGCGGAGAGGTTCTCGATCCCGCCGGGATTTTCAAGCGCCCCGGATTTTGCGACGGGAGCGGGCGTGTCTTTTTTGTCATGCCCGCGCATGCGCAAGGCGTAATTTATAAGGGCCCTATCCATATAGGGGAGGGTTATGGCGCTTTCCGTTTCTGCCCCGTCGGAAAAATGTTCTATGACCCACGGTATGGGCGCCATGCCGTCGAACTGCGGGTTCGGTTCAAAAAGAAGATCTGCCCTGCCGGTCTCGCCGAACATGGTCAGCACATAGCTGGCGCCAAATGCGGAATTCCACCATGATTCGTTTTTCGGATATGCGCGCAGGGCGTCCAACTCCATGGTTATGAATTCATCCGGTATCAGGTCTAAACGGCCGAACATATAGGCGGATGAAAGGAAATAAGAGTCCTCGACATTGATATGTATAGAATCCTTTTTCGTACGCGTTAATATTTCTTCCCGAGTCTTTTTCAGGAAATCTTCGATGTTCGGGACATAGGTGTCAAGGACTCCGAGGTTATTGAGCGCTATCAGATAATAATGTCCCATCGAAGCAAATGAGGACCCCGTTAAATTGGACATCAGCCACCTGGCTTCGTCGAGCCAGTTTCTCCGATACGTAAGGTATTCTGGTTTCCCGAGGATGGCTATAGCGTTCAGCATGGTAAATACCGCGTACGAATGAGGGAAAAAGCTCTTGATGGTTTTAACATCATCTGTTGTATGCGGAACGCTGTCATTTAAGACATCCATGGTCTCTTTGAGATAATCCCTGCGGCCGGCATATACGTAATTCCCAAAGCCCAGTACCCCGAGGGCAGAGAAAAGCATCGCGGCGGCGCGGCCGCGGTAGAAAGCGCTGGGTATCTTCTCCAGGAGGTCCAGCGATTCCTGCACGTAATCATAAGGGGTGATCAACCGTTTTTTAAATCCCAGCTGACCTGCGGCCACGAATAACGCGGCCAGAGCCGTGATCCTGTCGTAGGGCCCCCTCCCTTGCCGTATGTCGCCCGGCGCTGCCCCGGTCTCGGATACCACTGACCGGGACATCTCTAAGGCAGCCTTGACCAGGTCCCGTTTGTCATTGACCAGGAGGGAGGCATCCAGATTTAATTTGGCAAAGGTATCGAAAAGTGTTGCGCTTGCCGTGACGTATTGCAGGGGATGTTTTATATCGGTAAGTTCCGCAACTATTTCGTCGACCCTTTTCGATATATCTTCCCGGCTTAAGGTGATTTCCGGGTTGTTGACGTCTAAGATAAGTTCCGTCAATAAATGCGAAAATCTGTTATTATGGTTCGTGGCGGCGACTTTCCCGTTCAATTGCTTAAAGGTCTCCCTGATCCGGCCGGCGGTCTTGTTATCGTAATCGATAGGGTTCTGCCCCAGCGCTACACCGCGTACGATACGTGCCCAGGGGCTTGAAAAGGCCCTCCTTTCGTTGCTAAGCCCGGCCATTGCCGGTACGGGGCTTTTTTGTCCTGTCTTCGCCACAAAGGTGAGGTTTTTGAATATAGGTGTCTCTTCCGCACCCGCACGCCTCATCCTGAGGGCGTTATCAATGACCACATGATAAATATAAGGCAGCGTGACGGAATCCGCTTCGGCCTTACCGGCAAATTGGCGTATCGTCCATGCCACCGGCGATTGGCCCTCAAATTGCCAGTTTGGCGTGAACAGGAGATCAGCCCTTCCGATCTCTAATAAGGGGTTCAACGTATAACTTAACCCGTAAGCCGCGTTGAAGTAGGGTTCGTTAAATGAGAAATTGCGGAGATTCTGGATGATCAATTGTACTGAAGCTTCTGTAGAAGCATTACCCAGCCCGCTGAGCCATGCGGTCTCGATGGCATACGATTCGTCCATAGTCGCCCACAGGATGTCTTGTTTTGTTTTCGCAGGGTTGCTTAACTGGTATCTGCGGTAGTTCGCGACTATATTATTCATGAAACTCCTGAGGTCGGGTATATACTCGTCAAGTTTGCCGAGGTTGTACAGCGCGATCATTAAATATTGGAACTGGTTCATGGCATCATCGGGACTTATTTTTTCAAAAAATACCATAGCCTCATCCAGCCAATCTCGGCGATAGGTAAGATATTGCGGGGTATTAAGGACGGCGATCGCGTTCAGCATGGTGTAGACCGGATAGGTGTTATCGAATATCTTCTCGGCGCCGCGGGCTATTTCGGGGGCCTTATCGAGTCTTTCATCGAGGTAATCGAGGATTTCCTTCATATAGTCTTTCCCGTAATATCCCAGGACCCGGTCCCTGTAGCCCAGCACCCCGAGAACCGAAAAGAGCGTGCTTGCGGCCCTGCCCCGGTAAAATGCGCTCGGTATCCGGCTAAGAAGCTCGAGGGATTCATGCACATGATCCTTTTCCTTGACCAACTCATCCTGCCAGCCCAATTGTCCTATCGACAGGAACAGGCCCGCGCTTACGATCAGGCGCTCATAAACGCCTTTATCTTTTTCCTCCTCGAACTTAATATGCTGAAGCTTGTCCAGGGATTGTTTTACGAGTCCTCTCTCCTTGATCGCCGTAGTGTCAATCTTTAGTTTCGCACATGCCGTAAAAAGCATTGAGGCAGCATCGACAAACAGGTAGGGGTCCTGGATCTTTTCAAGTTCATTGATCAGCAGGTCTATCCGTGCTTCCATAGCGACCTGCGAGAAGCGGATTGCCGGATTATTCATATCCAAAATAAACGGTGTCAAAAACTGCGCAAAACGGTTAAATTGGCCGTGGGTACCAAAGGGCTGGACAACATTATCAAGCTCCCGGAGGGTCGTGCGTATGTGGTCTGCCGTGTTCTTATCATAATCGATCGGATGTTGACCGAGGGCTATTCCGCGTACAATGCGTGTCCAGGGGCTTACGAACGTACGGGTTTCTTTCGTAAGGACGTCCAGGCGCATTTGTGGTTGAGACCTTGGGCTATCAGCCGGCGGGCCGCGGGTCGGCGGCTGTTCCAGGTAAGGAAGTTTCGGGACCTGAAAGCCGAGATATTCAGTCCGTTGCCCTTCCAGCATTTGCAGGGCCATGTTCAACCACTTTATCCCTTCGGCATATATCGCTACAGGCCTTTTCTGGTGCTGATAATCGTCGACCATGTTCCCGGCTATGTCCGTTTTGAAATGGAAAGGAGGCATCGCGGTAAAATGGGTCCCCATCATGAAAACGAACCGTATTAACCAGTATGGATCATGTTTCAAAAATTCCGAATCGGGCTTATCGAGTCCCCATGCGTCGGTCATGGTCTTCCTGAAATATCGTTCTATGCCTTCATATGATGCCTTATACGGGTTATCCTCGTCGAAATCGACATTGATGCTGGTCCCTTGAGGGGAGCGTTTTACCTGCAGGGCGAAATATTCCCCGTGCATAGGGTCGTAATTGCCGATCGAATTATGCCACGGCTTGTTATCGTACATAGGGTCGTCGGCGCCGGTATCCTGCCCGTTCACGTGAAATCCGATCGCCCGCGGGTCAAGGAATTTGATGCCTATCTCTTCGGCCGTAAAATCAATTTTTCCGGATAGCATGGCCTCTAAGATAGGTTTTATGTCGGTGATCTTGATGTTTTCCGTATTCGTATCTCCCATGACCAGGGAATGGAAGCGCGGTTCCAATATCTTAAGGTATTCCGGATGTTCTCTGAACTTTTTTAACAGCGCGTGTATGTTCAAATATCTTTTCCCGTCTATATAAATATAATCCGGCTGTAAGAGGTCGTTGTTAAAGGTGTTCGGCGCTGTCCTTTGCGACAGGGCAAGCCTGTCCTCGATCTTTTTGAAATACGACGATTCAAGCGTCGGCTGCGTGGGCGTATTCCTGCGGTAGGAATGTATGTTGGTCTCCAGGACGCGGAAGATCTCCTCATATATCCGGGCAACTACCTCCGGCTTGGGCTTGTACTGCCGTATGAATTCGCTTAATTCTATGCCGGGGACGTAGGACATGTCGTACATATATTCATGATAGACGCCGTTCTTCGGTGTGAGAGCAGTTCTCTGGTCCGGAGGGATAGGGATGTCCCGTTCTTCCGCAGAAAGGACCCGCGGGAACAAGGCACGCGCTTTTGGCGGCAACCCTTGCAGATATTCAACCTGCCTCTTTGCCTTTGTGAACGGCGGGAGCATGACACCCTTTCCTTCCTGGTCCCATTGGGCAGTGACCAGCCGCTCGCTTAAGACCTTCCTGACCGTGATCTGTCGTTCTCCGGGTTTTCTCAAAAAGATGGTCAAGGACTCGCTGCCGCCCTTGCCGAACCCCACCACCGTTTCTCCGGCGAAAACGTAAGAATAGACGTTAGACGTTGTTGTCCCTCTGTCTTCGGCAAACCGGTAAACCTTGCCGTTCTGGTCCGTAAGCCTGAGGATCGATAAGGTTTCAAGGATATCTAAGTCGGGATTGATGTTCCTGCGCCAGACATCGTTGATATCCGACAGGTGGACTATCCAGCTCTGCATATTCTCCGCCCCGGGAAGGGATGTCTTGTGAGGGTCGAAAGAGACGATCCAGCTTGGGAAATCCAGGTTTATCCTCAAGGTATTCGGATCCGGTGTCCTTGTTCCCTGTACGGCCGCAGGAGCAGAGGGCGTTTTATACTGCCCTTGCCTTATCCTTTGCAGGTAACCCGAGACCTCCTGCTCTTTTTTGAACCTGGCCATGGTCGTTGTGTCCAAAATTCTGATAGTGGCATTCTGCCCTATGTGTATTGTGTCTAATGTCGCCTCATCATGTGTCCTTAATGCCCGGAAGAATTTGATACTGTCTGCGGCGGAAAGGGCCCCGCTTGCGGCCAGTGCCGTCATACGGCCGACATCGTCCAATCCGGTCACGGAATAAATATTCTGGCCAAAGACGGCTGGTTTATAGAGTTGCATTAACCGGAACATGGCGTATTGATAGGCTATCGTTGCCTCCGATCTTCGTATGTCATCAACCCGGGCTTCTTGATCGGTAAAATAGCTGAGATCTTTAAGGCCAAGATCCTTTTGTATCTCTCCGTATATCTGCCGTGCCAGGGGGTGAACTTCTAATATCCTTACCGTTTCTTTGGCCAATTCCCTGAACTCCATCGGGAGTTGATAAAAAGTATACGTCACGGTCTCGGGATATTTAAAATCCATAAAGGTGACCATATTTTGTGCGTCGTTTCTGTCCAACAGGGTAAGGTCTATATCGATCTTGTTGCTGCTGTCCCTGGTCTTTCCGCCGATACGTTTTTTAAAAATAGCGGAGAGGACCAGCACATCGGCCGATATGACCTGGTTTTTCAATACATTCTGGATCAGGTACGTGTTCTGCAGTATCTCCATGAACTTATAATATGCCGGAGAAAGTTTTTCTTGAACCGCCAGATCGCTTACGACCAGGGTGCTGATAAAGTTGAACAGGACTTGCTTGCCGAAATCGTTGTCGTGCGTCTGGGTGAAGACCTTGCGTAACAGGTCATAATCCGCTTTGCCCAGTGATGAATTCGGCCCGGCTGTTTTTAGTTTTTCCGTTCTTGTTTTAAGTTCATCTATGAGTTGCAATGCCGAAAAGATATCTTTATCGTTTGCGTCTTCTCCGTGGTATGGGGCGCAGGGGGTATTCGCGTAATTCTTCTTGACCAATTCTACGGATTGGCCGCCGAGCCCGATCTCAAGGATCATGTCAGGCTCCATTTCCTCGGCAAGTTTTACCGTGGTCTCCGAATACATGGGTTCGTCCACTATCGCCAAAACCCCCCGGATGACATCGACGGCCGTTCGAAGGACCCCGCTGTTATTGTTGGAGATGATGGGTATGTCGGGGTCATGAAAATCGATCTTGTGACTATTGATAAAATCGTCTATATCGTGCCGTGCCGGCGCCATTTTGCTGGAATGCGCGATAAACCGTGTAGGGCTCTTAAGTTCCTCGAACGTGGCTTCAAGCGACGGGTCTGTCATGAACGTTTGGAACCTTTTCCATACGCGGTGGCAGACATAAATGTTGACCTGGCTTTTGGGGCCGGCCGCATAAAATTTATGCACTTCGATATTATCGCCGAAACGTTTTTTGAGCTTGTCGATAACCGGCTGCGGGTCCCGGACCTTGATCCCGACGACGTGGTAAAGGGCCATCTTCGATTTGACAGCGTACGAAAGCAGGCACGGGGCAAAATAGCGGGCGATCTTAACGCCGTCGCCGACGGATAAGGCGCCGCTGGCGATGGCAGCCGTAAGGATACCGATACTTTCGCCGGTATATGCCTTGAATTGGAGCGGGATACCGTTTTCGCGAGCCCTTTGTTTGAGATACGCCGCTAACGCCACATTATGGATGACAAACGCGGCTGCGAGACGGCCGCTTTTGTCTGCCGATGAAAGGCTTGCGGCTTGGTCCGGTGTAAAGAAAAGCTTTGTTACGTCAGGTCTGTTATCCGTCAAATAGTAGGGGTCCTCTTCTGCCAGTGCCGTCGCGGCCTCTTCGTAAATTCTGTGGATCTGGGGAATGTCTTTTACGCGATCATACAGGGTATTGCCCAGATTCTGATAGTTTGCAAGGCTGCCGAGGCCGGGGAAAAACCCGACGACTTGAGAGGTGGTTTTTTCGCCGACTTTTGCGATCGGCTTTCTTTTTGCGGAATAATCACGTTCCCGGTCTCCGGATAACGAGCGCGCCCTTTTGTCCGACATGGCCAGTCCGATGATCCTTTGGGCGTCATCCCGCGATAGCGGGGAAAAGGTATCGAATGGTTTTATATTGTCCGCGTCTTTTATCCGATAAGCCGCTCCTACTTCGTGCAGCAGGACAAGGGCCATGCGGTCGTAATTATTCAGGAGTTCCGGGGACAGATAGAGCTCATTATCCCGGCCTTCTCGTGCGCCGCCCGCATGCCCTTCCACCGGCATTATTTGTTTCCATATCTTGATCTTCCCGAGCTCTTCGTTCCGGAAGAGGAAATCGATCTGCCCGGGAACTAACCCCAGGCGTTTGAGGGCGTCTTTTAAGCCTTGTTCGGCCCCCGGGTGGTCTGCGAGGTCATCGGTGCCTACGACGCGGCCGACCTTGTCGATCCATTCTTTATGGGCCTCCCATTGCATGGTATCGCCGTCGGCCAGCATTATGGTAGACTCTGTGTCTATGCCGAATTCCGCAGGCAACCGTTCACCGACAAAAAAGCTGGCACTGAGCCCTGAGCCCGCTTCCGTCGTGAAACCGCCTATGGCGCCTTGAGCGGTCATTATTTCGCCGGGGGCGATGACCACATATCCCCACGGTTGTCGTATGGTGAACGGCCTTCCTTCCAGTATGTTCGTTAAGGCCTGCACCTCAAGTTCGCACATGTTCTTTTCCTGTACATCAACGGCCATCCGGGAGAACAGGCTTTGTATGGCAATGTTCGATCGCGGAGGAGCATACGCGACTGCCGTTATCAGGAATTTATCGAGATCGTCCTTTTCGCCGGACAATAACCTGAAGTATGGGCATGCCTCGTCGGTATTTTCAAAGTCGGGCAGTATCTCTATATAGGAGTACCCTTGATCTTTAAAGAGTTTTGAGATATTCCCGGTATGAAATCCGCCCGTTACCAGGATGGTAACGGCCTCATGCTCGTCATTAAGGTTTTTGCCTATGTTGGCGATGAAGGCATCGTCCCTCTTTAAAGAACAGGTGTAAAACTTTTCCATATTTTTTCTGTAGGTATCGAGTTGCCCTATATCGCCGCTTACGAGGACGGGAATATCGTGCAGAGGGGCTTGTTGGTTTATGAAATCCAGGAACCGTACCCCATCAAAGTTTCCGGTATTGTCCGTGTAGTAATCGAAGTCATCCTTGGTGAGCGATACCAGAAGCATGTTTTTGACGATTGAAAGATCGTTTTCGATTGAGTAAAGGGCCGTCTGGTCGTTGTTGCCGGCTAAGGCGCGTACCAGAGATGCCTCGAGCTTTTTTATTTCTTCAAAGAGGTCATGTTTATCTATGGAATTATATTTTTTAAGATATTCGGAATATCTGACAAGGTTGGGCAGGGTGCTGAAATCCGTGCCGGTAAAACGCGCTTTTTTAAATAGATATCCGTAGAAGAGATCGCCGGATATATCCCCGGACTTAAACTGCAGTGACTGTGCTATAAATTCCTGCAGGTCGGCGCTGGAAAGTTTGGCGCTGAGCCTGTCTATTAAGGTACTGCGTTCCACATCGGCTTTTTTGAAGTCGATCGATTGTTCGTCTGATAACACTGTTATGAGGGAGGCGATGGACTGAAAATCTTTAAGGGCTACGCCGGCCCGGGCAGCCTTCTTTTGCAGGAAGAAAAGGTATTCTTTAAGAGCTATTTTGTTTGCTCTATAACCGGTTATTGCGGTATCCAGCTCTTTCAGCTCGGGAGAGTAGATCTTATCTTTAAGGTTTTCTATCGCCCGGGATAGCGCGGCAAGGTCTTTATCGGCCTGCGCTTTATAGATTAAGGAATCCCTGTAGGTCGCGAGGTTCTCCCGATAAAGGGCCTCATCCTCTATGCCGAAGAGCCGCGCCTTTCCCGGGTTATTGATGGCAAAATATTCCGCGCCTGAAACCCTTCCGTTCTTAACGAAATAATCCGCGACTTTTTCTCTTGTCCGTGGATTGTCGATAGCCGTAAACGGGGAGAGGTCATAGGTACCGGTACCGCCTTCAAGCGAGATGATACGTACATTGTCGTAAGTGTTTGTCAGGTAGCCGATGATCCTGTCTATGGATTTTTGAGCGCCGTAGTTACAATGCGCATCCTGGATATGGATAACGGTCTTGCCGTTGGACCCTCGAAAAGAATCCTTTATTTCTCCGAGGCGTAGCGGGATGGAAACGGTGTCCGGGGTAAGATGCATTTTAAAAATAGGCGGGCCGCCTGCCTTATCAGCGCCACGGCCAGTAGGCGCTTCAGGCATATCGGCGGCCCATGCTTGTCCTGCGATACCCAACGGGCGAAATAGGGAGGCATCGAATAGTACCGTTGTGCATAAAAAAGCTACCCCGGTTGTCAGGCATGCTAACGTCCGGAATAGCTTTTTCTTTGTAAGGATCCCGTTAGATCTGGCCGTGATATTCATCTAAGAGCTCCTGTCAGACAAGAGTTTTTTAGCCCTTTACCATGTCACTATTAAGTATAGCATGCGAAGATCCGGCAAGACAAACGAGACGGGGTAAGTATTTTGCGGCCTAACAATGTGTATTATTCGTGTAGATATCCAGTTATCAGGTCCGCAATTTTTTCATGGCCATGCGGATTGTAATGGTAATCGACGGCCCAGAAATCGTGTATAGTCAGATAATGTACCGCGTCGATAAGGTCGATGCCAAGCTCTTTCGCGGTTTTCTCCAGGAGGAAGTAGGCGTTGGCATTTATGCGGCCGTCGGTGCCCGGATATTCGTATTTCGTGGGGCCCGCGAGGATAACGAGCGGGATGCCTGCCCGGTCAAGTTTCTGTTTGATCTTTGCCAGGATCAGCTTATTGATGAGTACCGTACGGTCGGTCTCTTTTTTCCTCGTTTCTGACAGGGTGGGGTAACGGTACGGGTCCATGTCGTCAAACCTGCTTAAACGGGCATTGGCTAGTATCGACCGGATCTTGTTGATAACATCGTCGATTAGCCTGAGAAGGCGGGAATGCTTCAGGAACGGATTCGAAAAGACATGTCGTCCGCCGAATTTATTGACATTTACGATCGGATACCCTTTTATTTCGATCCCGCCGTTTTTCATGAGCATAGCATACGGCTTGTAGTAACCGTACCGGTTATAATATATGTTGTCGCCAAAGTCGTTTGACAGGCAGAACGTTAAAATGACCAGATCGGGCTTAAACCGTATCACGTTGTCGAGAAAGAGGAGATATTGGACCGGTCCATAGCCGGAAACCCCGAAGTTCAAGGACTCGACTGACGGCAGTTTGCCTATAATATCGGTGAAACGTTCTTCATCGCTTACGCCTATGCCCCACACAAAAGAATCCCCCAGGAACGCGATGCGAAATACGCCTTTCGGATGATCAAGGGTTACGGGTCTGTTGCGCATTCCGTGCTCATTGATCCTGATCGGGTACTCAAATTCTTCCCGCCTCTGGATACCGTTCACGAGGGGGGTGTTACTCCATCCCAGTTTCTCGTCAAATTGATAAAATTCATACTGATTGGAGGTCGGGGCAACGGAGTATTGCTGGTTATGGTCAGGGAGCGCGGCTCTCAGAGCTATTTCACATGCGAAAAGGCAGGCTATAGTTGCAACAGAGACGATCGCTATAGCGGAGCGAAAATTTGCTAGGGCTGATTTATGCATAGTATGGAGTCAAGCTTACCTGTATTATATAACGGATCCGCTTATCAGGCATATTGGAAATTTCACGAAATGCCGTAGCACGGCTTGTTTTTCTTATGCGCACAAATTGTACCTGCGATTAGAATTCGTTTGTGCTTCGATTCACTCAGCATAAATCATGAACTTTTTTCGAAGGGTTGGCCGGCAACGGAGTAACCGCTCTCTTTTTAGGCAGTCTCAGGACAATGGAAGTGCCCTTTCCGGGTTCACTGGTAATCCCTATTTCTCCTTCATGCATAGTTACGATTTGTTTGCACACGGATAGCCCTAGACCCGTTCCTTTAGCCTTGGTAGTAAAAAAAGGATCGAATATTTTGCCGATAATATCCTTGCCTATTCCGGAGCCGTTATCTTTGATATTTACTTTGATGAATTCTTTTTCGTTTTCGGCAGATATGTCAATCACGCCTTTTTCGGCAGGGACGGCATCGTGCGCGTTGTTCAGGATGTTATTGATCACTTCTTTCATTTGTAACGCGTCGGCCTCGATCACGGCTTCCCTGATCGCATCGATATTTTTTATAATCTTACTGTCTTTCTTGGTGGCCTTCCCAAACTCATTCGTACACTCATCGATAATAGTATGCACATTAACTTTTTCATAATGAGGCGATCGTAAGCGTGAATAGAAAAGCAGGTTATCGATAATTTGATCGCTTTCGGTAACTTTTGTATTGATAGTTACCAGGTGCCTATCGAGGTCAGGGTTCACCCTTTTCCTTTTTATATTGTGGGCGGCCATACTTATTGCCGCAAGGGGATTGCGCAGCTCGTGAGCTACGGTAGCTGCCAGCGTCCCTATATCGGAAAGGCGTTTTCCGCGTTCCATTTCCGTCCGGCTTTCCAAAAGGGCTCTCTGGGTCTTCCGTTGTTCCGTAATATCGAGGTCCATCTCCAGGATAAGCGGTGAGCCGTCTGCATCGGTAAACGGGAAGTCATAGGCATCGATCACCGAACCGTTGGGGGCATTGACCTCCCAATGGTGCGGTTTGCCGGTCTCCAATACCTTATAGGATTCGCAGAAATCGCAGGGCGCTTTATTCCCGAAGCAGAAGTCGTAGCAGCGGCGTCCGCGCGGCTCTCCGAATTTGTCCTGGAAGGCCTTGTTGGCGAAAGCCACCTGATGGTCCGGCGTTAAAAGGCATACCATTACCGGCAGGGTTTCCAATACGTTGAATAGGCGCTTGCGTTCTTCCTGAGCCTTCGTCTCGGCCTGCTTGCGTATGGTGATATCTCGTGCCGCGGCGAATACGCCGATGATATTTCCTTTGATGTCCCTGTACACCGTGGCATTGTAAAGGACATCCATCGTTTTGCCGCTCTTGTGTTTTAGCGTTAACGGGTAGTCTGCGACAAACCCCTTCTTGAAAACCTCCTGATACCCCTGGCGGGCCTTTTCAGGTTCGGTAAAATAGTTTGAGAAATCGGTTCCTATGAGCTTTCCCCTCGGCATGCCGGTAGCCTTTATAGTCGCTTCGTTGACGTCGGTGACGATTCCGTCTTTTGATATGGTAACCAGGGGGTCGAACGAGGCTTCAAGGAGGCTTCTGGCGTACTGGGCGGCCTGCTTGGTTGACAATTCACTTGCCTTGAGCTCGATGTTGGCGGCTTTCAGTTGCTGCTCGCTTGCCGTAAGCTGCTGGTTGGCGGCCCTCAGCTGTTGTTCGTTCGCTTTTAATTCGGTAATATCTCTCGCGGCGGCGAAAACGCCTATAACGTTACCCGCCATGTCCCGGTAAACTCTGGCATTATATAAGACGTCCATCGTTTTTCCGTTCTTGTGCTTGAGCGTGAGGGGATAGTCCGAGACGAACCCTTTCTTAAACGCCTCCTGATATCCACGGCGGGCATTCTCCGGCTCCGTGAAATAGTTTGAGAAATCTGTCCCGATCAGTTTTTCCTTAAATATCCCCGTCGCAATTATCGTTGCTTCATTAACGTCGGTAATTTTACCGTCTTTTGAAATGGTTACCAGAGGATCGAGGCTGGCTTCGATAAGGCTCCTGGCATACAGGGCGGCCTGCCGTGTAGCCATTTCGACGGCCTTGAGCTGCTGGTTGGCGGCCTTTAACTGCAGCTCGCTTGCCCTTAATTGCTGGTTGGCGGCGCGTAGTTGCTGCTCGTTTGCATTTAATACGGTAATGTCCCGTGCCGCGGCAAAGACGCCGAGAACGTTGCCTTTTGTGTCCTGGTAAACCGTGGCATTATAAAGGACGTTTATAAGCCTGCCGCTTTTATGTTTAAGCGTCAGGGGATAGTCGGCGACGAATCCCTTTTTAAATACAAGCTGGTAGCCCTCTCTGGCTTTTTGCGGCTCGGTGAAGTAATGCGAGAAATCGGTTCCTATGAGCTTTTTCCTGGGCACACCCGTGGCCTTTATCGTCGCTTCGTTGACATCGGAGATCTTTCCCTGTTTCGATATGGTTACCAGCGGGTCAAGACTGGCTTCAAGGAGGCTTCTGGCATACAAGGAGGCCTGTTTATTGCCCATTTCGCTGGCCTTAAGCTGCTGATTGGCAGCCCTTAATTGCTGCTCGCTTGCCCGTAATTGCCGGTTGGCGGCCATTAAGTGCCGGTCGTTTTTGTTACGCTTTTGTTCTTTTGACATTGCGCCCCACTTTCCATAATAGTTTTTCAGAGCTGTCGCCCTCAGTATAGCATATATCGCCGCTCGCGATATTAAAGGAAACGGATCTCCTCTCCGTCCCGCCCAGTGCCGTAACGCGTATAGTTATCTTCTTTTCGTTTAGATACTTGATAACGGAATCGATGTTATTCTTACAAATCGTATCGTCCTTACTCTTAAGAACATTTGCGCCGCCGACCAGGCATACCTCAATGTTCTTGGCGCGCGCCCCCCGCAGGGCCAGCAAGGATAACAATTCGTCTATTGCGTCGATCGCATATTTGGTGCTTCCTGAGGCATGCGGGGATTTTCCGGGGACCATAACATGCGCCAGGGCGCCGATTTTTTCCTTTACGCAATATCCTGCGACGACGACACATGAGCCTATGGTACGGGACCTTAATGTTACGGTACCCTTACCTGCCTTTACTTCGCCCGTATCGACATCTATGGCCTTGTTTTCCGAAAGGAATTTCCGGGATTTCATCATATGAGTACAGTATGCTATGATTTCTATTACATTTTAACAAATCGGATTTTAAAAATAAATGACTTTTTTCCGCTATTTGTTGACTTTTTTTCGGGAGCTTTTCGTCAGGCGGACAAAAACAATCTTTTCCTCCGATCGCCTTTTCGGGATTTCCTCCCTTTTCTTCTCTCCATGGTGTTTTTGTAACTGAAAATATCTGCTGTCTGGCAGTGCTCGTCTTGCCCTCACAGGGCCACGGGGCTATCGCAGGTGCCTATGAGATAATAATGCGGGAAGAGCTGTCTTTATGATGAACGATAAGAGACAAATAAGGAGTATCGCTCCCGCAGTCATCATAAACCAGTGAGGAACGAATCTGCCGGATTGAGGCCTGTCGGTTCCGGCCAGCTTATCATAAAAGCGCTTAAAAACTTGCGCGCGCTGTCCGGCGAGGTTTATGAGCACTAAAAACAGGGGGATTAGGAATAACATCCCGAAAGCAAGAAATAACCAATACCCCTGGCTGTCATTACTTAAATGCGAAATCGATGCGCTGTAAAAACAAATTGCGGTCAGTGTGCCCAAAATAACTATTCCTATGATTTTCCCTATCATCCGCACCCCTTTATGGCAGGAAACTTTTATTCATTGCCATGAGTAGTCGAGCCTATACGTTCTATGAGTTCGTGTAGCGACTTCCCCGGACCGCTCTTTGCCCTCGTTACGTGCTGAGAGATTTTAAAACACGCAAAAATAATTACAACAATAATAATAAATGTTATTACGGGTGTTTTTCTACTTTTCATATCTTGCAAATCTCTTTATGACAAATCTGGCAACTAAATATACCGCATAAAAAAGTAACAGCGCAATACCGATCCCACTCAAGGTTGTCGGCAAATAAGAACGGCTTGAGACTCCCATATTAATTACGGTGAATCCATGCTTAAGGCAATCGATAAACATCAATGACAGGCCGCCGCCTAAAAAAAATACGGCAATGACGGCCTCTGCCAAGATGCGGTTTCTATTATTTGCCATTCTTAAAATTTTCCATCTCCTTGTCGCTCAAGGCAAGTTCTTTGTCGGCCCTTTGTCGCCTGTCGACAAGCTCTGTTACCTCGCTGGCCGTTTCATCCACTCGCTTCTTTACTGCCATCATTTTTTTCAGGAGATCATCGCCATCCGCTTCTTTGAATTTATCCGGTTCGTTTTTCTGAGCATCTTTAAGAACCGCCACAAGATCGACGACCTGCTTTTCTACGGGTTCCGCCGTTTGTGCGCTTTCTTTTCCCGGTATTGCCGTAGCAGATTGCTCTTTACTGCGTATCCCCATTGCGTCCAATCTGGCTGCAATATCCTCCACCTCTTTCTTTATACCCCGGCGCTCTTCTCCTAGTTTTGTCATTTCATTCGTGATATCGTCGCGCTCTTTCATGGAATTTTCCCTATGAGCCTTGATTTTTTCGAATCTTTCCAGCCGCTCCTTGGTCACCGGCGGCTCCGAAGTTATTTCACCGGACGGCACCTCGACTCTCAAGGCATGCCCCTGGGCAGCCTCATCGCCCTGCTGCATCAAAAAATTCGCCTCTTCAGGATCGGCGGCCTGGGCCGCTTTTTTATAAAGCCACATCGCCCTCTTTAAGTTTTCGGAGTCTTCGGTCGAGGCAGCCTGCTGCTCGGAACCTATAACAACGGCAGGTGTCTCTTCATAAGGGCCGATCCTAACTGTAGGACCGTATCCTGTTTTGAGTGCCATGCCACCGGGCGTCGCGCCTTTCATCGCGTCCGCCACTTTCTTTTTTGACTCATTCCATTCTATTTTACGTTTGGCGTCGGCGGCTTCGCGCTCTTTTATCGCCTGGACCGCCTCTTTTCTCTTACGCTCGGCTTCAATAGCTGCTTCCCTGGCTCGCTCGGCCGCCTGTATCTCGGCGTAAGAGGGGCCATCGTACGAACTGCCGCCGGACGACGATCCGCCTTCGCCATCCTCATGTCTAACCCCATTTTCATCGAACCATACCTTTCCTACACGTGTACCTTCTACATTTTCAGACGAGCATGGGCATACAGCTATCAGAAATATCGACGTTATCGAAAAAATCACCGTCGGCATCAACCTTTTCATATAAATCCCTTGTTTGTTAACTATGAGATTCAATTGTCTATCTGATTTTTTGCTTGCAAGCCTCTATTGATACGTCATTAGTATAGTCATAACCGGCCGCGCGCGCCTTCTCGTGGCATTCGAGCGCCCTCTGATATTGTCCTTTGCGGGAATAGGCACTGCCTAATCTGTAATAAACCAGCGCCAGCATCGGGCCTCTCGCGCTTCTTGCCGATGATATTGCGCCTTTTTGAAGCCCCGCCTCAAGCACGTTTATCTCCTCATCTGT
The DNA here is from genome assembly GCA_028715425.1 of Candidatus Omnitrophota bacterium. Lineage (GTDB taxonomy): Bacteria > Omnitrophota > Gorgyraeia > JABMRN01 > JABMRN01 > JAQURW01. The sequence goes on along the minus strand of JAQURW010000021.1, from coordinate 824 downwards.
GTTATTTTCAACTTTTTCCAGACAAATTGAAAGCCCCCAGTACGTAAGGAGGTCTTTATCATAACCCAGCCTGATACCCTCTCTCAGCTCGGGGAGCGCTTCCTTATAGCGCTTAAGGGCGACGAGGGCAGTGCCTGTATAGGCATGCGCATATGCATAATTAGGATCTAAGCTAACCGCTTTCCTGTAATGCTCGAGCGCCTTGCCATAATCGGCATCGGTGGCATTGGGTTTATTTTCGTACGAATCGCCCTGCGCTGCTTCTTCGCGGGCATCAATATTCTGCTTATGAAGATATTCCAGCTGGTATATCTTGTCCTTTACGGTCTGGGTGTCGACGGCATTGGGCGATGCCAGAAGATAATTCTTGAAATTTTCTGCCGCGGCCTCATACGAGGCCTGTTGTTCCTGCACAAGGCCGAGATTATAGTAAGCGTCGGCCCACCATGGGGCAAGATCGGCCGCTATCTTAAAAGATTCGGCGGCGGATGCCAATTCGGCCGGCTGCCGGGCTTTTTCAAAATTGACCTTGCCCTCTGCCAGAGCGCGCCTGGCCTCTTCGGGTATAGCGGGAGGGGGGTCCAGTTTTCGTGCGAGTTGTATTAATCGCGTGCGCACCTCTGGAGACCTATATTTCACGATTTTTCCTTTCGCATCCGAAGTTACCGAGAATCTTCCCATATACGAATCGAACAGCTCCCGCTGATTTTGGCTGCTTTCTATCTCTTCTTCTGAGATACCAAGAACTTTAAGCGCTCCCACAGCCGCGTCGCACACGTCTTTGTCCTTATCTTTTAAAAGAGGCATAAGCGGGTCTATTATAC
>JAQURW010000020.1 GCA_028715425.1 Candidatus Omnitrophota bacterium | reverse complement strand
TCTTTACGGCGCTTGAGAAATTCGGCGTCGCGGAACTGATGCCGACCGTCATCGGCTTATCCGCGCGTATTATATCCGCGATATCCCCGATAGCAAGCGATTGCGCCTCGGGGTCGATATGCCTGACCGTAAAACCATGATCGCGAAGCACAGCCGCAATGTATCCCAGCCCCAGGGGGAAATACCTTCCTGCAGCCAATTTTATAGGGCCGTAGACATCGATATAGGGAGCGTTAATAAGGAGTATTTCGTTCGTCATGGGGTTCGGGGCCGCGGGTTTCGCAGGACATAATCAACAGCGCCTTGGAGGTCATTTCTGATAAGATCGGGCTTTATCCTCCATGCCTGAACGTCGTCTTTGGAGGTCTTGCCGGATAAAAGGAGTATGGTCTTAAGCCCGAACGCATGGCCTGCCTCGACATCCATTTTACCGTCCCCGATAAAAAAGGCTCCGCGTGAGCGTATACCAAGCTCCTGCTCTGCCCTCTCGAAAAGGCCTGTCTTCGGCTTGCGGCAGCCGCAGTTATCCTTGCTCTGGTGAATACAGTAATACGCCTTCAGTATCGAAGCGCCATGCTGTTTAAGCGTTGACAGCATGTTCTCGTTGATCTCATTCAACTGTTCTTCGGTGTAACAGCCTTTACTGACACCGGCCTGATTCGATATGACGATAATGCCGTAACCGGCCTGATCAAGCCGTTGTATCGACTCGATGGAACCCGGCAGAAAGAAAAATTCTTTCCACGAGGTCACATAACTGCAGGGCACAAACTCGCCGGGGTCGCGGTTGATAACACCGTCCCTGTCGAGAAATATTATTTTATTTTCTTTCATAAATATGGTATTTTCCGAACGCGGCCGAGGCGGCAAAATGCTCCTGAATGAACGTGTCCAGCAGGCCCGCATCTTTTTTTTCTATACTACCAGAAACATCCACATCCTGCAAGACAAGATAACGGACACGATGCCGATCGAGCGAACGGACAATCTCGGCCTGGACCCCGGCATCGGTCACCAGGCCCGGCAGGAGCTCGTAGTATTTTTCAGACGGCAAACGACCGCATAACGTATGGATCACCAGGCTGCCGCCGAAGGCATCGACCGAATGGGGCCTGTTGCCGAAATAGATACGCTCGCCGGGCGCCGTATGGCCTTCAATAAACTTCACACAGGACACAACGTCCTTTTGTTCGTCCTTCGGGATATAAAGCGATCCCCGCGAAAATTTCGTCAAAACAACGTCGCCGCGCAACGGTTTTCGAATAACGTTCTTGAACCCTTTGTCTATATTTTTTATGGCCAATAAAACAAAAAGAAACGCGATAAGAGCCGTGCCTATTCTGATCCACCCTCTCTTGGGCAGGAGATAGGCAAAAAGGATGATCGAAGGGAATATGATCGTCAAAAGATGCGCAGGATCAGGGCGTATCCTGACCTGATTAAATATACCTATGCCAAAGACCGCTGTCACGATGATCCCCAGTTCGGCCCATTCCAGTTTCCTTGCCCGTATCCAGGACGAGACCGCGGCGATAAGCGCCACGGCATAGGCCGCGACCGGGATATAGTACTGGTTATTATTGATGAACGCAAGGCTGCCGTGAAAGATCATCCTGAGGTCAAGGCACGGACGGGGGAACGGCAAACAGGCGGTCTTCTCATGAACAAAGGGAAATAAAAACAGCGACGCGATGAGGTCGGGCATGGCCTTCTGCAGATAGAGATAGATACCGAAGAAAAACGGTATCGACAATATAATAAGGCCGGCATATATGATCCTTATAAATCGTTCCCTCTTCAAAAAAAGCCCTAGTATAAGCGCGCCGCAGAGGAATATACCGATATCATGCCTGAACATGATAGCCGACGACGCAAAAAGCCAGGTGTATACAAAATCTGCGGTAAGGCCACGGTCTGCCGTGCCCTTACAATACCGCATAAAAAAATAAAGCGCCCAGAGCGACAAGGCCATGCCCGGCCATATCGGCGTCGGCAGGGCGCCCATGCGCGGGGCAAGGCACGTCAGGGCGATAATGTACGCCAGGAGGGGCACGGCGCGCCGCGTCCCTTTTGGCCGGACGGTCAAAAGATCCGTTATTAAAAAAACCGAAATGGCGATGCCCGTTTGAATAAGCGCCGCGTACAAGCGGCCGATCCCGAGCGAGACACCGAAGATCTTATAAAGGAGCGCCAACACATAGAGCTGTCCCGGCGGATACATAACGACGAAGATATCGCGATACGGCATCTCTCCTGCCAGGATCCGTTCGGCGCCGACGGTCATGATCCCTTCGTCGAGCGGCGCCCAGTATTTATCAAGGCACCACAGCATCACCAGTAAGCCGACGCACGTAAGGATAAAAAGAATACGCCTCTTAGGCATCCTGTTCACCCCCGAACTCTTCCGGCGATACGGTACTTCCGGAGACCGAGCGCCGTCAAAAAAACCACAACCGGCAGAATATGCAAAAGGAGCCGCGCCCCTGTTGTCCGTAATAAAAAATGGATATCAACCGCTGAAAACATGTACATGCCCGTATAGAACAAGAAGAACAGGGCTATAGAAAAAAGGATGTAACCGCGCATGGCCCTGACGGTCTCCCGGGGATCTGCGCACAGTACGATCAGGGCCAGTATCCAGACCAAGTTCCATTTCTTAAAGCCGAACAAGTGCTTCTGGTATTCGTAAAGTATAGGCGGGATCTTTTCGAGCCCCGCCCGAATGGCATCAGGATGTATCATCGCGATATTAAAATTCTCGTTGGTAAGACCTGCCGTGGCTTTAAAGAACATACCGATCCCCAGGCACAAAAAGATCATGACAACCGCACCGCCCCGGCTTATGAAGGCCCGACTGACCGGCAACCGGCGGTGTCTGATACCGTAGACCGCCATAGTAAGGACGACGATACATGCCAAAGCCTGTCCTTCCTTTTTGGTCCACAGGCAAAAAAGCATAAACACAAAGGAGAGAAAGAAAAAAAGGCTGTTGCCCCGGGTAAACGCCTTATAGGCGTACGCGACCGCGCAAAAAAAGAATATGCCGCACGGAAGATCGGTATAACCGTTCGTTGCGTAGGCATTGAATTGCGGCACCGAGACCAGGATAAACACGGCAAGGAGCGCCTCGATCCGCGGCAGCCCTTCGTTTTTCAGCGCCGTATAGAACACCGCTATGAATGCGGCCAGTAAAAGCGGCAGGACCGCGCCTGCCATACGCTCATTGAACGAGCCGATGAACGTATAGACCGACGTCTCGGCCAGGCTTAAAAAAAGCGGATAATCCGGATGGACGCCCTGAAAATGATCGCCGAGGGTTTTAAAAAAATCCCGGGGGATCGTCCCCAGAAAATACAGCATCTTCCCTTTAAGCGCATGGATCGCGACGGCATCATAGGACTCGAACGGTTTTATCGTCGCCCGGAAAAATGTGTAGATGAGCTCAAAGCCTATAAGACCGCTTAAGCCTTTTTCAAACAGGTTCATGCGCCGCAGCCCGAACGAGAACCTTTTCTCCTGCCATGGCCGTACCGCCACGAGGGTATAGAGCGTTACCATCCCCCAGGGTAGTGCGGCGATAAGACGCGAAAAATGAACCCCGGCTATGCCGGCAAGGAAAAACTGGATCGACAAGGCCGGGATGCCGATCAGAAACGACAAGCCCAAAAACTCGAGCCCCGTGATCTTCACATCACGGTCGGTCAGGCAGATAACGTTCGCGCCGATCGCGAAAACCGTGAGGAGCCAGAAAGAAAAGTAATAACTTGTTACCATATCGTCCTTTTAAGTTCACAATCCTTACGCGCGCGGTCCTTGCCGCTTATTGTTTCCTTAAAATATAATCCGCTTCATTGAGCATAGCCGTGCGCGCATATCCCGGCCTGGCATATGTCGTGGTGTGATAGACCAGCACATAATCGGCATTGGTTGCCGGCAACAAGGGATACAGGTAATACGCTGCCCTGCGGTATTCAAGCGAATCGCCTTCCAGCCCTACCATCTCATAGGACGCGCCCGGCGGGATATTGTTACGGACAAAGACAAGATAGTCATAAAGTTCACTGCCGTAAACGATCTTTCTCTTCCCTTCGTCGTCGCGGCTCAGGAGGCCGGCATATTCTGCCGCCTTATGGCCTTTGGCAAGGTCCCGCCCGATAAAATTCAACCACAGCACGCACCACAGGATAAAAAAAACGGTTATTATCGACCGGCTCGGGATTATCATTTCATTATGATCCAATGGAAAAAGCGCCGCGCGAGGAATTTCAAATGACGGAACGACTGTATCTCCCGTATATTATTCCACAGGATGCGGGGCCGGGCGTAGAACCTGAAGAAGGCAGACCGCTGTAACCCCTTTAACGTCTTCTGATCGATGCCCGGCGGCGTGTACGAGGCGCTCATAAAAAAGAATTTCTGCCAGTTGACCTTATCCAGGCCCTCTTCCGCGGCGATCTGCCGGTACGACTCTGTCCCGGGGAACGGAAGATACGTAAAGAAATTCGCGCGCATGATATCAAGCTCGCAGGCAAACCGTATCGTCGCACGAATATCGTCGACCGTTTCACCGGGAAAACCTAAAATAAAAAACCCCGCGATATCGATACCGGCCCCTCTGATACTTTTAACGGTCTTCCGGATAAAATCGACGGTCGTACCTTTTTTCATGGCCTTAAGGATACGATCGGAGCCGGATTCGATACCGAGCGAGATAAGGTAAAGCCCGGTCTCTTTCATGAGGCCGAGGAGCTCATCATCAAGCCCCTCCATACGGATACCGTTGGGCACGGCCCAGCTTATACCGAGGCGACGCGCCTTAAGCGCCTTTAAAAGATCCTTGGCAAAATCACGGTCATTGGTAAAGTTATCATCGATGACATGGAATTCCCGGATGCCGAAGTCGCGGTAGAGCATCTCTATTTCAGCCATGACGTGGGGGACGCTGCGGCGCCTGATCTTCCTGCCGGATATCAGATTACCGGCGCAAAAGGTGCAGGGGAACGGGCACCCGCGCGTTACAATGATCGGGGCGATGGGAAAATTCCTGAAGAAGGCCCCATGCTGCGCCTCGGGATATTCCTGCGGTTTAATGAGATCCCACGCCGGCGTGCCGAAAAAATCGAGGTCCGCGATATACATGCGGTCGTTAACGATCACGGCACCGTCCTTACGCCACACCAGCCCCGAGATCTCGGGTTCCTGCACATGCGCGAGCCCTGCCAGTTTCTCGAGCAGGAGCTTGAACCCGACCTCTGCCTCGCCCTGAAACGCATAATCGAGGTCCTTGCCGAAAAAGTCCATGGTCTCGGCAGGCATGACCGAAGGATGCGGGCCTCCCATGACGGTTACCGCCCCGTGCGCCTTGGCTTGGCCGACCATGTTCGTTAAATTCATCAGATCGAAGGTATAGCATTGAAATCCTATGACATCGTAGTGTTTTCCGTCGAGGTATGACGCGAACCGGTCCGGTTTTATTGTATCCTTGATGCAATCGAGGATCGTAACGTTATGGTATCTGCGGATAAAGGCGGCAAGATATCCGAGCCCCAGCGCGGGCTGGATATGATCGCCGACATTGTACGGTTTGACCAGAAGGACATTCACGACTATTCCAGGTTAATTGACAAAGCGGTATTTAAATAACGTCCACAGGGCTTCAAACCCGTGGACCCAGGTGATCTTCTTGCCTTCTTCATAGGTGCGGCCATAGTAGGAGATGGGCATTTCGTAGACACGCACCTTCAATTTAAGGATCTTTGCCGTTAGTTCCGGCTCGACACCGAACCCTTTGGACCGGATTGTAATGCGGCGGATCACGTCTTTTGTCATGATCTTATAGCAGGTCTCTATATCGGTAAGCGTTGTGTTATAAAGGATGTCGGTTACCAGCGTGATGAGCCGGTTGCCGACCAGATGCCAGAACATGTGAACGCGTTGGGCCTTCCCTCCCCAGAGCCTGGACCCGTACACGACATCGGCCACGCCTTTTTGTATCGGGTCTGTCAGCTGGATAAGCTCCTCGGGATCGTATTCGAGATCGGCATCCTGTATCGCTACGACATCGCCGGACACTTCACGAACGCCGGTCTGTATGGCGCCGCCCTTCCCTATATTCCTGTCATGGAAAAGGACCTTGACCCTGGGATCGAAGCGGGTATTCTTAAGGATATCCCTCGTGCCGTCACGGGACCCGTCGTCGACGACGATCAATTCCTTGAGGATACCGAGGTTCAGGACCTGGCCGATCACGTCGAGGACCGTATCTTTTTCGTTATAGACGGGCATGATGACCGAGAGGAATTCTTTATCCATGATTAACTCCTGTCTTTAACTCCACCGGTCCCCCTTGTTAATAAAGAGGGGGCTCTTGAAAAAAATTGCTGTCTCCCTCTTTTGTAAAGAGGGAGAGTGTGGGGGAGTTATATCTTAAGCCGGTACTTCTCAAGTGTTTTATCTGCCTCTGCCACCGTATCCACGGCTTCTTCGGTCTTACCCCAGGCGACCAGGTCGCGCAATCCGCTCTCGAGAGAATACCGTGGTTTAAAACCAAGCTCCTTTAACCGTGTCACGTCCGCATAACAATGCCGTATATCGCCGGCCCTGAATCGATGGACGATCTCAGGCTTAAAGGTCTTGCCATAAAGACGTATGAGGGTCTCGGCAACCTCGTGTATGGAGTTCGGTATCCCGGTGCCGACGTTCAAGGCGCGGTAATCCGCACGCCGGTCCTTAAGCACCAGGAGGTTCGCTTCGACGATATCGCGCACGTCGATGAAGTCCCTCGTCTGGAGCCCGTCCTCGTAAATAAGCGGCGGGTTGTCATTCTTGATGCGCGATGAAAATATCGCGCAGGCGCCGGTATAGGGGTTCGATAAAGACTGTCGTTTCCCGTAAACGTTAAAGAACCTTAAGGCAACGGTCGGCAGGGCATAACTCCGCCCCAGGATAAGCGATATCTCCTCCTGGTCTTTTTTGCTGATGGCATAGATCGAGGTCGCCAGAAGTTTTTTGGTTTCAGCCGTCGGGATATTGTCGAGCCGCTTCCGGCATGACGGGCACTCAAGGTCCCATTGCTTTTGTTTCAAGCTCTCTTCGGCCCTTAAGTGCGGCGTCTGATCGCCGCAGGATACGCAGCGGTACGCCCCTTCGCCGTATATCGACATCGAACTTGCGACGACGATCTTTTTCACGCGGACCTTCTGATTGACTATATGATCCCAGAGGACCGCGGTCCCGAAGGTATTAACGCTTACGTAATCCTTGATCTCATACATGGACTGGCCGACGCCGACCTTGGCCGCAAAGTGGTATATATAATCGATGCCGCCGAGCGCCTTCTTTAAAGCGGCCTCGTCGCGTATATCGCCTTCCTGGTATTCGGCATGTTTGTTCAGATACGAAGGTTTTGTGCCGTGGTGGACCTGCGGATCAAAATTATCCAACACGCGGACGTTATAGCCTTCTTCGACGAGCCTGTCGACCAGGTGTGACCCGATAAATCCTGCCCCGCCGGTTACTAAGACTCTATCCATGGAAAACTCTCCTCTTGAGTGAGCGGTTAGCGTTTAGCGGTTAGTCCCAAAAACCAAGCTCATACTAAACGCTAACCGCTAATCATCTGTTTTCACCCTTCTGGCACAATTCCCAGTACTTGACCCAAACAAGAAAGTTCGTAAACGCGAAGAGTACGGCAAAGATAAAACCGTACATCCCTTCTTTATACCCGCGCTTCTTCACATAGATCTTCCAGAAGATCTTAAGGCTTTTACCGACGGCATTCTTTTTGACCGCCCGCGCCCCGGCAGGCCCCTCTTTTCCGAATTTCTCCTCTGCCGTTATCGAACTGTATCGGTTATGGCGGTCCATATACTGGGCGATACTTCCGAAAGGGTGATGCTCGATATCCGCGTCGATGGTCCCGGTCAGGCCTTTCGATACCGGCCGCTCATGGAGCTCCCCTTCGAATATCACGGACGAACGCCGCGTAAGGTTCGGGATATAATGGTACCAGCCGCCGTATTGCATGAAATGGCCGAGAAAAAAACTCTTGCGTTTGAATTTATAGATGTCGACCGCGGGGTCCCGGTCGATAAGGTCGTCGACGCATTTTTTGAACTCACCGGTCACGCGGTCATCGGCATCAAGATGCAGGACCCAGTCGCCCGAGGCATGCCGCATCGCCAGATTCCGCTCCACGGCAAAACTATTCTCGAACGGATGGTCGATAACGCGCGCGCCCATACCCTGGGCCAGGGTAACGGTCCTGTCCAGGCTCTGGCCGTCTATGACCAGCATCTCATCGGCCCATCCGGTCACGCACGTAAGACAGGGCCCGATATTCCGTTCCTCGTTTTTGGTGATGACCGCAACCGTTATTTTTGCTTTTCGCACCGCGCTGCCGCCTCCCTGACCATAAACCTGTATTTCGCATAGCTCATAAGCTGGTAGAGCCCGTTCCCGTAAGCGACGACAAATCCTATCAATCCGTCGCGGAACCCCTGTTTCAGAAAATAGGACCTGAAAAAACGGTCGTAGAACTTACGCATCATCTTCAGGAACCCTATCTTGCGCCGCTCATTGAACCATTTCCTGGCCTCGAGCGTCGTCTGGTTATTAAGGCTGGCAAAAAAATCATGGAAATCCCGGTAGGAATAATGGACGAGATCGCCTTTTAAATGGCCGCATGCCCCGTCGATAAAGACCCGCGGGTGCACTTCGACCTCTTCATATTTGAATTTATTTTTATCGAAAAGCCTGACCTTTCCCGCGGGATACCAGCCGCCGTGGCGGATCCAGTAATCGCCGATGTAGGTCTTGATGGGTATTGTATAAGCGGCGTTCGTCGCAGCCGGCTGCGTAAAAAGCCCTGTCAGCTCCAAAACGAGCTCCTCCGAAATAACTTCATCGGCATCAAGGCTCAAGACCCAGGCATTACGGGCTAAACCATACGCGAAGTTGCGGTGCCTTCCCTCGATATCCATCGAACGCGTAACCACCTTATCGGTAAATTTCCGGCTGATGACCGCAGTCCGGTCGGTACTGTGGTCATCGACTACGACGATCTCATCGGCCCATGCGGCGCTCGCCAGGCAGCGCGCGATATTGTCTTCTTCGTTCTTGGCTATAACGACTACAGAAACCGGTATCTTTTTTGAGTCCATAGATCCCCTTCTCGCTTATTATTCAACCCAGCCCAGTTCCCGCAATTTCTCCGATAAAATCGCCGCAACCTGCCGGTGGCCCTTTTCGTTAAAATGCCCGTCGTTTTTGAAGTAAAGTCCGGAGAGCCCCTGTTTCCTGAATTCATCCAGGAGGCTCACATACGCTATGGTAGTACGGCCGCAAAAATCCTTAAGCCGGCCCTCGCATTGATCCGTAAGCGGCTTTTCTTTAAAGTAAAAAATACTGGCCTGGTCCTTTTTTTCGAACGAAAGTTCGGCCTCAAGCGGGATGCTTACCAAAAGGAACCTGACCCCATGCCTGTCGGCCTCAGACTTTATGGCATTCAAGTACCTGAATGTATCGTTCCATAAAGCCTCTTCAGCGAGCCCGGACCCGGCCTGCAATATAAAGAACTGGTTTTTCCCGGGTTCTTCGCTGCGAAGGCCCAGTTTCTCAAGCAGCAGGTATACCCGTTCCTTCAAAAAACAGTAAAACTTACTCTTGTTTATAACATTTTTTACGCCATTTGTAAACGTTCTTTCGGCCCTTTTAAGGCCTTTGAGCTTTTTGGTCTTGTCGAACCCTTTCGACCGCACGGCTACCGGCAGGCCGTTATCGCCAAAAAGGGCCATCCCTTTATAGACAGAGTCTTCATACACATCATTCATAAAAAAACATACTATAACAATATCAGGATTATATTGCAGCGCTATATCCTTAAAAAGGATATATTCCACGATCGGCGAATAGCCGGACACCCCCATATTGATCACGCGGAAAGTCCCGGTATCGCCCTTCCGGCGCAATCCCTCTTCCATAAGCTTTGTGAAACCATCCTGCCGTTTGACCTGTATCGCTTCAACGAAGGAATCTCCGAGTACCGCGATCCTCTTTTCTCCCGAGGGTTTGGCATACGGGTAATCTTCGTCGTTGAAGCCCCGGACACCGTAATGCACCTGGTTCGTGAATTCCTTTTTATCAGGGGAGGTGTAGGTAAAGGTCAATCCGGGGACATGGGCATGGTTCAATACATCATCGGGCCTTAACCCCCGGTAATCGCAGGATTCCGTACCCGGCGATAACCCCGCGTTCAATGAGGGGTTCACGGCCCCGAAGGTCCGCAGGACAGCTTCACCGGCGCCAACAACGAGCAGTATGCCAAACAATAATAACAGTATATTTTTTATCATGATAACAGATCGACCGGCAGAGGCCGGTTAAAGCAGGCGCGTTTGGGAAATCCCCGTAAGGCCGCCGTCAGTTTCAGCCGAAGGTATCTGAAAAGCGCCTTCCACCCTCTAATCGAAAAGGGCGATATCTCGCGTTTAAAATCTTTCCAGTACGCCCGCGCCTTAAGGCCGACATACCGCCGCGTCTGGCCCATATTCGCGGTATTCGTCGATATGCTGCGGGGCCTGATCCTGATCCTGGTAAAGACCGTATCGATATACGAGAATGTTACCCCCCGGTATGCAAGCCTGAGAAAAAACTCCCAGTCCTCATGCGTAACGATCTTTTCGTCAAAAAGCTCTTTTTCGAACACGGACCGGCGCGCCATCACCGCCGACGGGTGGATGAAATTATTCCTTTTCAGGTAATAAAATATGTCCCCCGAAAAGTTATAATAGCTCGTCTTCATCTCCTTCCCGGTTTTGGTATTGAAATAGGCCATATCGGTGTAACATATCTTCATTGTTCGATCGTTCAAGAAGCCGGAGGCCTGGCACGATATCTTGCCGGGCAGAAAAAGGTCGTCGCCGTCAAGAAAGGCGATAAGTTCCCCCTTGGACTCCCTGATCCCGAAATTCCGCGCAGCGGATATCCCGAAACCGGGTTTCTTATAAAACGAAAAACGCGCCTCTTTCCGGTAGCCTGAGGCAACCGTCTCGGTCGAGTCCGTAGAGCCTCCGTCGACGACAATGACCTCGAGGCCGGAAAAATCCTGGCCAAAAACGGAATCGAGCGCCTCTTTCAGGAATTCTCCGCAATTATAGGTCGGTATAATAACGCTGACGATCGCCATGCTATCAGACCATCCCTTCGGCATGGGCCTTTCGCAGGACGGCCATCTTGTTGAGCCCGGGATACTTACGCATTGCCCCGATGAACTTCAGGCGGAAGGCCTTTGCCTTCTTATGCGCGAACAGCCGTTCTATCCTGATGACGGCCCTGACCTTAACCGATAATTTTTTCGACATCCGCGCGCAGGCCCGCATGGCGTCATAATCTATGCCCTTTATCTTGGGCTTATCTTCTTCGGGAAACCTGACGAAGCTGTCGTGCCGGTCGATAAGGGCGAGATCGTTTTTCCTGCAATATTCGAAGAAATAACTCCCCGGGTGAGGCGTAAAGAAGGCTGCGCTCGAGCGGTACGGCGCGATCCTTCTGATCATGCGCATGGTGTCAAACGCCTCGGCAGGCGTTTCTGTCGGAATACCGTACATATGATACGCCCATATCTTGACGCCGGCGCGCTTACAGATGCGCGCGGCTTCGAGATTCTGCCTGACCGTTGTCCCCTTGTTCATGAATTTAAGGATACGGTCGTTGCCGCTTTCAAACCCGATCGACGCCATCGCCAGCCCGGCGCGCCCGAGCCTCGCCATCATGGACGGATTTTTGCAGATAATATCCACCCTCGTTTGGCAGACAAAGGGCATGCCGAATTTCCCTTGCCGGTATTTTTCCGCGAACTCGTTAACCCATGCCGGGTCTTCGGTAAAACAATCGTCCCAGAACTGAAAGCTCCGTATCCCGTAGGTATCCTTTAAGAACGCCAGCTCTTCCAGGACATTGTCGACCCTCCGCCGGCGGATACGGTAGCCGTGCATCAGTTTTCCGGCCGGAGAACAGAAATGGCAATTATAGAGGCACCCGCGGCCCGCAAGGATCGTGGCAAAGGGAAGTTCCAGAAAAAAATCGTAGGGTAATTCCAGGAAATCGAACAACTCCCTGTCTATGAACGGCAGGACTTCCACATCCGCAAGCCGGCCCTTGATGACACGAGGCAGCGCCCCATGAGACCCGCTTTCGAGCGCCTTCAGGAGTTCCAGGAATTTTATTTCCCCTTCACCGGTCATTACATGGTCGATCGCGGGATTTTTTTCCGTCTCTTCGCACATGACCGTAGGATGCATCCCCCCGACCACGATACGCGCGGAGGGCGCCGCCTCTCGTGCGATATCCGCGCATTTCACGGCATAGTCATAATCCGGGCTCATCATCGTTATGCCGACGACATCCGGGGAAAGCCTTGCGATCTTTTCCTTATAATCCTGCCATCCGGTGAGGGTGCGCAGGTCGATAAGGGTAATATCGTTAAAGCCGTTCTTTTTGCATACGGCGCTCAGGATCGCCAACCCGGCATGGATCTGGCCGAACAAGCTCCCTTCAGGGCCGGCAGTTTTCAAAAAACCGGTGCTCGCAATGGACGGATAGACAAAGGCTATTTTCATGCTGATTTTTTCCCGTCGATCAAAGAAACCTCTGCGCCGTGAAACAGCCGGATACACCGCAATATCCCGACAGTGAAACGGTCATCGCAGATAATAACGTCAAATTTCTTTTTCTTAAAAATGACCTTGATAACGGCCCGTAAGGTAAAAAAATGCGGGAAGACATAACACGTAACACGGGAATAGTTATATGCTACCGAACATACGTTAGGCCGCGCGATCGAAACCCAGTTATTGGCGCCGCGGCAGTCTTCGATGATCCGTACGATCTTTTCGTCCAACGAAGACGTGCGGGTAAGCGCCAGAAAAAAACGCCTGGGCCGTCCCCAGCGTTTTTCGAATATCGCGCGGTTCGCCTCAAAATCCCTGTTGAAGGTCTTAAGAAGGCCGAAAGACTTGCTCTCCTGATGGAAGACATAGGCAGCAAGGCTGCGTACGGAACGGTATCCCTTCGTGAGGGCGCGGTACGCGAAATCCGTATCTTCAAAATTCCCCATCCCGAATATCTCGTCAAAAAGTCCGATCTCTTCAAAGAGCCGCCGTCTGGCCAGCATACAGAACCCCAGGGCCGCGCCAAGGTCACTATGCCTCCCCTTGTCGTTTATAAGCGTACGCGCGAACGCGGCAGGGGTCATCTGTTTAGGCAAACGCTGGCCGAGGGTATTGCTCGAAGGGTTGACGATCCCGATTTTCGGATCGCTTTCCAGAACCCGCACCATCTCGCCCAGCCATCCGGCGGTCAAGACGGTATCATTATTAAGGATGCATACATATTCCGACGATCCCGCGGCAATGCCTTTATTGACGGCCTTAATGAACCCCTCATTCACGGCGTTCCTGATCAGCATAACATCAAGGCCGCCGGCCTCCGCAAGGCCGGCAAGGTAATCCGACGTGGAACGGTCGCTCGCATTATCGACGATAATAATACGATAGGGATAGTCTGTGTTGGCCTTAAGGGAATCAATGCACGTCCGGGTGACATCGCGCTGATTCCAGACCGGGATTACAATATCACAACGGGCCATAGGTTTCCGTTTTTGTTTTTTCCTTTAACGCGTGCGCCGACTGCCTGATAAACGTATCGAAGTCGGCCGCATCGGAAGAAAATATCGGGATCCGTCCGCCGGCAGTCATAGAGATCCTTTTCGACAGTGCGCCGTGAGGTATCATGATCGCGTCATACCGTTTACCGGGACGTTTTCGGGCGCTCATAAAGACGTCGGCGATCGCCGCGAGCGGCAGGAGAAAACGCGGCCGGTATCTGACCATGACATTCGTATGGGCGATAGACCGCTTAACGCGGCGGTCGCCGGTCCACACATACACGCGGTGCTGGTTCCGCGCCAGGCCGTATACAAGGTCCCGGACGCGGTCGATATCCCCGGGATGTTCCAAAAGAGAGCCGGTCGCCACCATCATAAGCTTGAGCGGGCGGCCCCATTTACGGTAGTATAAAAGTTTATTTTTTTCATGCAGTTCATTCCACTTCGGGCCTTTAAGAATCTCGAAAAAAGTGACATTCCGGTGATGATACACATAGGTATCGCGCGCCAGAAGGCAGCGAAAACCGGCCTCAATGGCTGTCACCGAATAATCCACATCGTCAAAGTAAGCCGGGCTGTACTGCTCGTCGACAGGGCCGATTGTATCGATGACACGCCGTTTCACGACGACCGAAAAACCCCGGGCCCAGTCGGTCTCGATAAAACGAGGCGTCTTCTTCGTAAGCAGTTCCCCGTACCGGTCGATCGGCATGCGTTTGGGCCTTCCTTCCCACGACGGATTGATGATACCGAAATCAGGCCGGAGTTCAAGGGTCCGTATCATCTTGCGGAGCCATCCCCTCGTTACGACCGTATCATCGTTCTGGAAACAGACATACGGCGCCCTGGAAAGCTCGATCCCTTTATTGAGGGCCTTTACCCACCCGATGTTGCTCGCGTTATGCACGATCGTCGTCTCGACATCATTATTTTGTTCCAGGCCGGCCAGGAGTTTACGCGTCGACTCATTGGTGCCGTTATTGATGACAATAAGCCGGTACGGCGTATCGGTATTCCGGATGATGCTCTCGATACAGTTTTTCGTAAATTCGTACTGGTCACAGACAGGAAGGATAATGTCGCATTTCATCGCGTTCATATCGCCTTTTTCCCCGGTTTCAGGCCGGATCGCAGCAATGATCTCACCGGGAAGTTTATTAAAATCAGCCGCAAAGAATCTCCCGCCCTGGGCAAGACAGGCTGCCCGGACCGGAAAGCCCGACATCGTGCCGTCGACCACTACGGCATCGTATTTCTTCCGCCGTTTTGTCCCGAACGCCCGCTCCGCGATCCTGACAAAGACATGCACAACGCCGGCCGAACGGGGCAGATACGATATTTTGATGTTCTGGTGTTCGGGAAAATCCATCGAACGCATAACGTCCCGAATGCGTCCCTCTATCCCCTCGCCTCCTGCTATCATCAGGTTCATCCAGCACCATTCACGCGCCAGCATGAGTGCTGAGAGGAGCATATTCCTGATAGCTTCATCCTGCGTATCGGTCCTCACAGAAACCGCGAAGGCTACCCGGAGATGCCGCGGCCATTTTTTGAAGTATTCTTTCTCGGCCTCCGCCTGAATGGCCTTGCGGTCGCCCATCGCCCTGAAGGATGTATGTTCTTTATGGTAAACGTATGCCGAATGGAGCGCGATCGAACGATACCCTGCCTTGTGGGCGCGCATGGAATAATCGGTATCGTCAAAACCTCCCATTCCGAAGCGCTCGTCAAGATACCCGATCCGGTCTATAACCTCCCTTTTAATAAGCATACAGAACCCCTGGCACTGGTTCATTTCCATGAATTTTCCGTCATTGCCGGCAACGCGGTCGGCATATTCGTCGATGCCCGCGCCATGGGCCTGGTGCCCGCCGCATAAGGGGTTTACAAGCCCGACATCGTCATGGGTCCGGGCAAAATCGATCAGACGGCCCAGCCATCCGCGGCCCGGGATCGTATCGTTATTCATGATACACACATACGGCGCGTCGGACAGGCGCATCCCCTGGTTCACCGCCTTGATAAACCCCAGGTTATTCTCATTGCGGACCAGGACGACGTCTTCGGCATGATGCCGGGAAAATTCCGCCAGATAATCCCTGGTCTCGGAACCGCTCCCGTTGTCGATGATAATGACCCGGTAAGGGACATCCGTCGAACCGGCAATGTGCTCGAGGCATTCCCGGGTAGCGTCGCGCTGGTTCCAGACCGGGATAACAATATCACACTGTTTCGGCGACCCGCCCATGCGTATCCCCTTTCCGTGTGATGACACTCCTTAATTCGCGCGCCGCATTGAATACCTTGTCGACGGTTATCTGATTAAGGCAATGCACCAATTCGCATTTTTCATGCTTAAACCGTGAGTAACAGGGCGCGCATTTGGTCCGGTCCGTGACGATGATATGATGTTCCTTATGACGGGCAACCGGGCCATAGACGGTCTCATCAACGGGCCCGAAGAGCGACACCGTCGGGACCCCGAGCGCAACCGCAAGATGGAGAGGCCCGCCCTCATTGCACACGATAAAGGCGCACCTTTTTACCAGCGACATGAATTCATTGATCGAGGTGCGTCCGCCCATATTGATGACCGTTTTTTTCATGAGGTCCTGCATATTCGCGCATAATTTTTCTTCTTTGGCATCGCCGAAAAGAATGATCGTATCCCCGAACGTATGTATCAGTTTGTCCGTGACGTGGGCGAAATTGGCGACCGGCCACCGCCGGTACCTGGCGCTCTCCCCCCAGCTTAATCCGCCGCCGGGGACGATGCCGACAAGTATGGTGCGGTCAAGGCCGCGCTCTTTCAAAAAACGATCGGCCCATTCGTCGGTCTTCGGCGCGGTATGAATGAACGGGACCGGATCCTCAGCCGATATCCCGATAAGCCTTAAGAGGTCCAGATAATGGAAGACGACATGTTTGCCTTCGAATCCTTTCAGTTCCAGCCGGTGGGTAAGGAACCGTCCCCGATTCCGGTAGTTGTACCCTACCCGGACCGGGATCCCCAGGATATTCCCGCAAAGCGATGCCTGATAATTAAGGGACAGGTCGATAAGAAGGTCGGCATGAAGCTTTTTAATATCCCTGAAAAAAAGTGCCGCGCTTTTTAAAAAAGCGAATCGCGAACGCCGGATAAGAGCGCGGAACTCATCCTTCTCGAAAACGATCACCCCGTCCAGGCACGGGTCGTTTTTTAAGACCGGCGCTACACGGCGGTTCGAGATATAGGTGATCCTGGCCTCCGGGAACGATGCGCGAAGCCCTCTGATAAGCGGCGTTGAAAACACCACATCACCGATACCGAACGGATTAAA
>JAQURW010000196.1 GCA_028715425.1 Candidatus Omnitrophota bacterium | reverse complement strand
GCAATGCCTTAAGGGGACCCCGCAAGCCGAACAGATGAAGGCGGAAATCGGCAGAGGGTTATTACGGAAAAATTTCGGGGAAACGGCAAAAGGCGTGAGGAACAAGATAGATTTCTTTTTTGTAGCCGAGGGAAAACCTGAAGCTGTCAGGGAGAGTTTTAAAGAGGTCGTGCGGAAATATGCCAACAAGGTGAAGACAGGCGAACGGCAGATGGTCATTTATTCACCGCCGGCAGATATGCTGGGATTCGATAAAATAAGAGACTATGCGGCTTTTATAGGAGAAGCGATCGATGGATTTGAGAATAACGTGATCGTTATCCCTGATGCCTATACCGATCTTGATAAGAGTATACAAACGATCGATGATATCAAAGACAGATCATTGCCGGATCCGACCGCGCGTTACCTGGCAGCGGTGAGGTTTGTGACCTATCGGTATGCAGCCGAAGACCAGCGCGATGACATATGGAAGGGCCTTATCGAGTATCTCAAGGATATTACCGGTCAGGAAGAGTTCACGAAGCCTGATAATGTCGCTGATTGGAAAAGCTGGTTCGAAAAGTTTACGCAATTGAGAATAAGACCGATCGATTATAAGGAGATCAGCGATTATATCGAGACGCATACGGCGATCGTTACGGCGCTGTAAAGCGCCGTTTTGTTGTCTATAGGGGGAGGTGCGATCCCGGGCCCGGTGGGCGGGGGACTCTATAGGCATACAGCCGGGTTGCTGTGAGGGAGCGCTTACTGGCGTTGGCGCATCCCGGACAGGCAGCCCGGCTCCTTTTTTTTCTTGAGTCATTATTAATATTATGATATTATCATTTCCTATGCTTTAACAAGGAGACGATCATGGTTGGATTATCAACAAATATTCAAAAAATCAGTCCATCCTCGACCCTTCTCATCACATCTATGGCGAAGAAGATGATCCGGGAAGGCAAGGACGTGATCAGCTTTGGGGCAGGAGAGCCTGACTTCGATACGCCGGTTGCGGTCAAAGAAGCCGCGAAAAAGGCTATCGATGCCGGATTTACCAAATATACGCCTGCTGACGGGACCGCTGAGCTTAAACAGGCTATCGTGGATAAATTCCAGCGCGATAACGGCCTTACCTATACTCAGAAACAGATCATTGTTTCATGCGGGGCCAAACACAGTCTTTACAACGTATTCCAGGCTATCGTGAACCCGGACGATGAAGTCCTTATTATCGAGCCGTACTGGGTAAGTTATACCGAGATGGTCAAATTGGCCCGCGGAACGCCGAAGTTTATCCGAACCAAAAAAGAAGGCGGGTTTAAGGCCTCGGCAAAGGACATCAAGACGGCAGTCACGAAAAAGACCAAGGCGCTTGTCCTTAACAGCCCTTCAAACCCTGCCGGCATTGTCTATTCGAGGAAAGAGCTCCAGGAAATAGCCGATATCGCGGTCAGCGAGAAGTTCTATGTGATCAGCGATGAGATCTATGAAAAATTGATCTATGACGGCAACAAACATGTCTCGATAGGTTCGTTAGGTGGGGATATATTCAAGCAGACGATTACGGTTAACGGTGTTTCGAAAGCCTATGCGATGACCGGGTGGCGGATAGGTTATCTCGGCGCTCCCGATGATGTCGCTTATGCGGTCGGCAATCTGCAGAGCCATTCGACCTCAAACCCGGCCTCGATCAGCCAAAAGGCGTCCCTGGCCGCGCTCCATATGGATGAAGGCGAGATCGAAAAAATGCGTTCGGAATATGAAAAGCGCCGCGACCTGATAACCGGTCTTCTCGACCAGATACCGCAGTTCTCGTACATCCGGCCCGAAGGTGCTTTCTATGTCTACACGGACATATCGAAGACAGGCATAAAGGCCAGGGATTTTGCCGGAAAACTTTTGGAAGATAAATTGGTGGCGGTCATTCCCGGCGAGGAGTTCGGTTCAGACCGGCATATCAGGTTCAGTTTCGCTATGGCGCCGGAAAAAATAAAAGAAGGGATAAACAGGATAAAATCATGGGTAAAACCTTAGCTGAAAAGATATTGACCAATCACGCCGGTCGGGATGTCCATGCCGGCGACATCGCAGTCTGTAACGTTGATTTCTGTTTCGGACAGGACGGGACCTCCGGCCTTATCATGGAAAGTTTTAAGAAACTGGGCGCCAATGTCTTTGATAAGACACGTTTTGCCATGGTCATCGACCACTCAAGCCCCAGCCCTAATATAGGCGTTTCGACCGTCCATAAGGCAATGAGAGACTTTGCCAACGAAAAAGAGGTCAAACTCTTTGATGTCGGGGAGGGCGTCTGCCATCAGCTTATTCCGGAACGGGGATATGTTACGTGCGGCGACCTTATTTTAGGAGCCGATTCGCATACCTGTACGTACGGGGCGCTTAATGCGCTGGCGACCGGCGTAGGATCGACCGACCTTGCCATAACCGTGGCAACCGGCAAGAACTGGTTTAAGGTCCCTGAATCCATAAAAATAATCGTATCCGGCAAGATGCCGGCCGGTACCTATTCGAAAGATATTATCCTGCACATTATCGGCACTATGGGTGCCAAGGCAGCAACCTATAAATCCGTCGAATTCTACGGCAATGCCATAAAGGCGCTGTCGGTCGACAGCAGGTTCACTATTTCCAATATGGCAATTGAGATGGGCGCGAAATTCGGCATCATGGAGGCTGACCCCAAGGTCTTAAAGTGGGTTAAACAGCATTCTATACGCCAGCCGAATCCCGCCTTTGCCGATCCTGATGCCCATTATGGCGAGGTCCGTGAATTTGACATAACCAAGCTTGCGCCTCAAGTGGCGCGGCCGCATACCGTCGACAATGTGGTAAGTGTCGAGGCAGTGGGCGGCGTGAAGATCGATGAAGGCGTTATCGGCACCTGTACGAACGGGCGGCTTGAAGACCTTGAGGTTGCTGCGAAGATATTAAAGAACAGGAAGATCCACCGGGGCGTGAAGATGATCGTTGCCCCGGCGTCGAAGGGTATCTATCTTGAAGCGGTAAAACGCGGTTTTGTGGAGATTTTTGTTGATGCGGGCGCAATGGTGGTCGCGCCGGGATGCGGCCCCTGTGTCGGTACCCACAACGGTGTTCTGGCCGACAATGAAACGGCGATATCGACGGCAAACAGGAACTTTAAAGGCCGGATGGGCAATCCGAACTCGAATATCTATCTGGGGAGTCCAGCGACGGTTGCCGCGTCGTGCCTGACCGGCAGGATCGCGGATCCGCGTGAGCATAAGAAAAGGCTGCTGTGACACCCGACGCAATATGAGGCGTCGGTATTTTACGTGCTGTGAAAGGAGCAATCATGAAAAAGAAGACATCCTACGCGATGGCGCATGAGATCAAGGAGGAAATACTTGCCACGGCGCATCGCATAAAGATAAAAGATAACATAAACACCGATTATATTATTTCGGGCCGCTATAAATTCAGGATCTCCGACCCTAAGGAGCTGGCTCAGTATGTTTTCAATGATATCGATCCTGAATTCTATAAGAGGGTCAAACCCGGGGATTTCCTGGTCGCCGGGGAAAATTTCGGATGCGGATCGTCGCGGGAACAGGCGCCGCTTGCCCTGAAGACGCTGGGACTCGGGGCGGTCATCGCGAAAAGTTTTGCGCGGATATTCTATAGAAATGCCTTTAACCTCGGGCTCCTGCTTTTAGAATGCAATACAAACTATATCGATGACGGAGATCAGCTTAAATACATCCCCGAGAAAAGCGTCATCTATAACGAAAGTAAGGGGATTAACGTCGATATCAAACCCATCCCGGCGCTTATGCGGCGTATTATCGAGGACGGCGGGGTGATCGAACATCTCAAAAAAAACGGAGGTTTTAGAATTGAAGTATAACGTTACGCTGATACCCGGCGACGGGATCGGCCCTGAAATCGCAGACGCAATGGTCAAATGCGTCGAAGCTACCGGTATTGCGTTCAGCTGGGACCGGCAGGAGGCAGGCAGCGAATGCATAGAAAAATTCGGGACGCCTCTGCCTGATAATGTCCTACAGTCTGTGCGAAAAAATAAGATCGCCATCAAGGGGCCTATCGTGACGCCGGTGGGTACGGGGTTTCGGAGCGTTAATGTCGCGCTCAGGAAAGAGCTTGACCTCTATGCCTGCGTACGCCCCTGCAAACTTTACCGCGGCGTGCGGTCGCGTTACGAGAAGGTAGACCTGGTCATTGTCCGCGAGAATACCGAAGACCTGTATGCCGGCATAGAGTTCGAACAGGGGAAGGACCAGACCGAAACGGTCAGGCAGCTCATCGAAAAATTGTCCTCCAAAAAGATCATTGCAGGAAGCGCCATCAGTATCAAACCGATTTCCGAGTTTGCCACAAGGCGGATCGTTACGTATGCGTTCGAATATGCGTTGAGGCACAAACGGAAAAAAGTCACCGCGGTCCATAAGGCTAATATCATGAAATGTACCGACGGCCTTTTCCTCGCCATAGCGCGGGATGTGGCGAGGAAATATGCAGG
>JAQURW010000195.1 GCA_028715425.1 Candidatus Omnitrophota bacterium | reverse complement strand
AGGACGCTTTTGAGCTGGCCGGATTCGATCCTTTCGCCGACCTTCGGCTTTTTCGAAATGGAGATCCCCCCGATGATCGGCAACGCCCCTTTAAACTTGGTCATCGGCGACAGGACAACACCGTCAGTATCAATGGGATAATAGTCGCCCAGGCGAACGATCACCACGGGTATCCTGACAACAACCTTGATCTCTATGGTACCCGGCATACTGCGGTTAACTTGGATGAGCTTGAACTCGGGATGATCTTTACGGATCATCGTTTCGATACGCCGTATGTCGACTTCGAAGATATTCTTACCCTTACAGGTTTTCAGAAGATCGTAATTTTTGAGGAAGTCGAGGTTTTCCATGCCCTCCTTACCCGCAACGACCTTGACATCGTGCACATCAAAATACGGCAGGCTGACGAAGACGCCCCTCACCATAAGCACGATCACCAGGATCACGATGCCGGCCATCACATACGGGATCACCTGTTTTAGAAACACGTCGAGAAACGGTTCCCCTCCGGTATGCGGTTTTATTTTTTTACGGGAATGCTGTTTCCTGAACATACGCTGCCATTACCTCCTCTTTAATGCCAGCTCAAGAAGCCTTGAGCATAGCGCGTCGAATTCTATGCCTGCCGCCTGGGCAGCCTTGGGTAAAAGGGAACGTTCGGTCATGCCGGGTATCGTATTTACCTCAAGTACGAACATCGAACCTTTTGGATCCATCCTTATGTCAACACGGGAAAGGTCACGGCACTCCAAAGCATGATGAGCCTTAAGACCTAGCGCCTGCGCCTGGCGGCCTTCCTTGCCGCTTAATACCGCCGGCACGATATAGCGGGTCTCGGTATCGACATACTTAGCCCCGTAATCATAGACCATATTCTTGGCCACGATCTCGACCACGGGCAAGGCCTTGTCATCAAGAATGCCGACGGTCAGTTCTCTGCCTTCAATGAATTTTTCCACCAAAACCTCACGGCCGAACGTAAAGGCATGAGTGACCGCCCGGCCCAAGGCTTCCTCCGTCCGTACGATCGATAAGCCGACACTCGACCCCTCGCATGACGGTTTTATCACCAGCGGTACTGCAAATCCATCCGGGATACTTTGAGAATCCGACGATGGGCGTATCGTATAAAAGGGCGGCGTCGGCACGCTGTGATCCTGAAATTTTCTCTTGGCAGCGATCTTGTCCAATGCCAGAAGAGAAGCCCGGGGGCCCGATCCCGTATATGGTATATGCCGTCTTTCCAGGATTTTCTGTATGGTGCCGTCCTCCCCTGCGCCCCCGTGAAGGGCGATAAAAGCGGCATCAATCGTGATCCCGGCGAGGCTGGACTCCAGGTCAGCCGACACATCAATAAGGGTCACGTTATATCCTTTTTTTTTCAGGGACTGATAGACAGCGGCCCCGGAGCGAAGGCTCACCTCCCGTTCCGACGACGGTCCGCCTGCCAAAACACCGATACGCAGAGTCGCTATCTCACTCATGGCACGATCAACTCCTCTTCGAGAAGGACACCTTTGCGGGCGCGTACGGTACGCTTTATCATAGACTTAAGCCTCTGGACATCACGGCTTGTCGCCTGCCCGGTATTTATAATAAAATTGGCGTGCTTACGGGACACCTCTGCGCCGCCACATTGTTTACCCTTAAGACCGCATTCATCAATGAGTTTCCCGGCGCTTAACGATGATCCTTCGGGATTTTTAAACACACAGCCGGCGCTTGGTTTACCGAGCGGCTGATTTTCTTTCTTATGCCGTATAAGTTCGCTGCACAATTTTTCGATATCGCGCCCGACTGCCTTCTTCAATTTTAATTCGGCGCCGAGAACGATATAAGGCGTCAAATTCGATGTGCGATAACCGAAGGTAAGATCCTTACGGGACAAGATCCTGACCGTGCCCTGTTTATCCATAACACGAAGTTTTTTTACGCATGCGCCGACCGTTATTTTGTACCCGGCATTCATATAAACAGCGCCTCCTACGGTACCGGGTATACCTGACAGCCCTTCAAGCCCGCACAACCCGGCACGGCACGCCTCCTTGATCAACCGTTGCAGAGGCACGCCCGCCCCTGCAGAGACCGACGTCCCTTTGATGACGATCCCGTTAAATAACGGCCCTGAAAGCCTGACGACAATACCCGGAAAACCCCGGTCTGAAAAGAGCACATTACTCCCTGCCCCCAGCACCATGACACGTAAACGCTTCGCGCTGGCGAATTCCAGAATTGCCCGCAGGTCATGCTCATCCTCGGGCTCGGCCCAAAACCTCGCCGGACCGCCGATCCTGAAGGATGTATGACCGGCAAGAGGCTCATATTCCCTGGCGATACCTTCAAGGGATCTTGAACCCTTGATATTCCGGACAATATCAGGCACGATAAGGTTAATATCGCCCGCCCCGATGACCAGCACGACATCGCCGCCTTTTGCGCGCACTGCGATATAGCGGGCGATCTTTTCTTTCGGGATATACATAACACGCCCTTGAGAGCCCTGTTTTTCGATACGCCCGAGAAGAGCGTTGATCCCGCCCCCCGGTAAGGGCCGCTCGTGAGCAGCATAGATATCGGTCAGGATAAGCTCATCCGCTCCGTAAAAGGCATCGGCAAATCCGCCGGCAAGATGACGCGTCCGCGAAAAGCGATGCGGTTGAAATATCGCAATAATGCGCTTAGGCCTGAGGCCTTGGGCCATCGCAATGACCGTTTTTATTTCGGTCGGATGATGGGCATAATCCTCTACGACCGTTATCCCCGCATATCTCGATTGTATCTCAAAACGGCGTTTCACGCCGCGGAATCCGCCGATCAATGAGCATACCCTTTTGAAGGGAATACCGAATTCGACGGCAACGGCGATAGCCGCAAGGGCATTCGCGATATTATGCCTGCCCGGCACGTTCAGACGGACCTTCCCAAGCTTTTTGCCCTTTCGATAGCATACAAATTCGCTCGAACAGGCGGATATCTTAAGCGAGCGCGCGTTAAAATCAGAACTGCGTTTAAACCCGTAGCTAAAGGCAGTACCTTTAAAAAAAATCTTTAGTCGCGCAATATTCTTATCGTCATCGTAATGAAAAAGAATTTGCTGAGGATCCGAATTGGCAAGAAAGGCCTTAAAGGTCTTCAGGAGATTCCCCATGGTCCCGTAATGTTCCATGTGGTCTTTTTCGATATTCGTGATCACGCGATAGCGCGGCGAAAGCGTCGCTATAAACCCGTCGCTTTCATCCGTCTCAGTCACAAAAATATCGCTCTTCCCCGTCCGCGCGTTCCCGCGGAAGTGATCCACCTCGCCTCCCACCAGCACCGTAGGGTCCAGCCCTGCCTTATCGAGGACAAGCGCTGTCATGGCCGTTGTCGTTGTCTTACCGTGCGTGCCGCATATGGAGACGGACCTGGCCCTGCCATTGATAATGGCACGCAAAAGCTCAGAGCGTTCCACGACCGGGATACAACGTTTTTTTGCCTCGATAACCTCGACATTATCATCGTTGACGCTAAAGGACCTGACAACGATATCCGGGCAGCCGTAAAGTTTCTTATGGCCCATGGATATCCTGCAGCCTTTTTTCGTGAGATTAGCCACTAACCGGTTGTGTTTGAGGTCAGAGCCGGAAACCCTGATTCCCGACGGCAAGAGGATATCGGCTAGAGCGCTCATGCCGATACCTCCTATGCCGATCATATGAACATGCCTGATTTTTTTTAGGTCTATATCCTTCATGGTGGTCATTCCTCTTTACGAACCAGCCGACTGAACCACGCGAGCCAGAAGGCTTGCCGCATCGGGCCTGCTTAACTTCCGGGCATTAGCCGTAAGTCGGGCCTGCAAGGCGCGGTCCGCGATCAACTGCCCGATCAGTTTTTTCAGCAACGATGCATCCATTTCTTTTTCGTCAAAATACAATGCGGCCCCTTTATCGGCAAAATAACGGGCATTTTTGTATTGGCTGTTTCTCTTATTAGGATACGGTATCATTATCATCGGCTTGCCGTAAAGCGCCAGTTCAAATATTGCGGCAGCGCCTGAGCGTGTAACGGCCAGATCTGCCATCGCATAAAGCTCCTGGATCTTGTCGACAAAGGTGTACGTCGTCGCACGAATACCCGAAGAGGCATAGCGGTCACGCACGGATTCGGCATCGATCGGTCCCGCGATATGCACGATACGCAGCCGGCCCGGCATATCCTGTTCGAGTGCGATCAGCGCCTCCGCAACAACCCTGTTCAATGAACGCGCCCCCTGGCTTCCGCCGATCACGAGAACGGTCGTCACTGTCCCGGTTGCGCGTCCGGACGATTGCGCGAGACGAGCAATATCTTCGCGCAAAGGGTTTCCGGTTACCGTGACCGCGCGGTTCATCAGGAAACCCCTTGTTTCATCAAAGGTTACCGCAACCGACGTTACGATCCGCTCCAGGAAGGCATTAGCGCGGCCGGGCACGTCGTTATGTTCATGAATGACCGTCCGGATACCGGCTGATGACGCCAACAGCACTAAGGCC
>JAQURW010000194.1 GCA_028715425.1 Candidatus Omnitrophota bacterium | reverse complement strand
GGCGGCATGTCGTCGCGGGCTGACCTGGAGTATCCCAAAGGGATATTCCATATTATGCCGCTTTCGCATAAGACGCTTTTTCAGACACGGGCCGAAGAGCTTCTCGCTGCCCGGAGCCATTATGGTGTTTCTATTCCGTGGTTTATTATGACGTCGGCACACACGGAAGCGGCCACGCGGGCGTATTTTACCGAACAGGATTACTTCGGGTTGGGAAAGGAGAACGTGATCTTTATTAAACAGGAAAGCGCGCCGACTCTCGAGGCCGGCACGCGGACCCTGGCGATGAGAGACGCAAATACCGTGCTGGCGGCGCCGAACGGCAACGGAGGCCTCTACAAAGCCATGCGCAGCGCTGAGGCGCGCACTGACGGAGGCGCGATCAGCGCGCTGGAGGAGGCTCGGAAAAGGGGAATAAGGAATTTCATCTACTGCCAGGTCGATAATCCTATGCCCGTACTTAGTGAATGGGTCCTGGGATGCCATATACGGAAAACGGCCGAATTTACGAACGTCCTGGTGCAAAAAAGAGACCCTGCGGAAAACCTCGGCATAATGGTCAGTGATGCCAGGACCGGCAAGGATTTTGTCGTCGAATATAATCAGCCCGCGGCGGATATTATACGAGACCGTGAGGGGTTCTCATACGGGACCATTTCGATGTTTGTGTTATCGTTTGATTTTGTGGCAAGGGCCGTTCAGCCGGTCTACCGCATAGCGCGCGGCAAAAAGGCGATGCTGTTCAAGGACGGACAGAAGAAGGACGGCCTGGTGGATAAGTTCGAATGCTTCACTTTTGACGCTATGTCTCAGGCAAAGGCCGCCATCAATGTCGGATTGCCAAGGGAAGAATGTTTCGCGCCCTTTAAAAGAATGCACGGCGAGGATTCGCCGGAGACCGTGAAAAATATATACTCCGATTATTGCAAGCGGTTGATACGGGCTGCGCTGCCGGCAATAGAGATTCCGGCAACGACGGTCATCGAGCTGCCCAGAACGGCGGCCTATTTGAGCGCCGATCAATTGAAAGAGAAATTATCCGCGATCAATTTTTCGTCACGGTTGAAGGAACGCACCGGGATATTGATAGCGCCCGATTTTAATGATATGACCGTTATAGATATGCCCCCCGCAAACGCCGCCCAGCCGTCAGAAAATGATTTTCCTCGAGATATGTTCGATACCGAACGAACCTTGTCGCTTGTCGTCGACAGAATACATGCCCAGCTTCAGGAGGACAGGACGTATGTCTTCAAATATGACGAAAGCCTGTCCCCGTCGCAAAAAGAGATAATAGAGGCTTATGCCCGCTATCTGGGCAAACGGTGTAATGCCATCGTCAAGACAAAGCAATGTTCGCGTTCCAACGGGTCCAGGGAATCGCTTATAAACGTCTATTGCGAGAATATGGACGGCACGCGTATAGGAGAGGGGCACGTGGATGTGTCTATTCCTGAAGGAACATTGAGCGAATATGTTTTACGGATAACAGGGATGGTCAACATCGCGCTTGCCTCATCCAATATCCCCTATGAGAACGCCACGGAAGACAGCCACGGCCAGCTGGTCAATTTTATCCGCAACCAATGGAAGGTTATAGCAGGGGCTGAGCCCGATCTCCCTTCCTCCTTCGAAGACGCATTGGTGAAGATCAGGAACATTGTCCTCATCCTGCCCAGAGCGGACAAGGTGACCATAGAAAAGATCGAAGAGTACAACAGGCTCGCCAGAGAAACGCTTGTGGCCGCATAACATCGCATTAAGTATACAATCGCCCTGCCGAAGATCGACAAATCCTTTAACTTACAGCGACTTTTTGGTATAATGACAGTCAAAAGGATACGACTATGATCCCCGCCAAACGACGATACATGACCCAGGCCGCGCTTATCAGCTTATGGTTCAACGTGGTGCTTTTTGTGTTCAAATTCACAGCGCTCATCGTTGTCCGGTCGCTGGCCATCGCGACGGATTTTGCCATCACGGTAGTCGGCCTGACGGTTTCCGTGATACTTTATAATTCGCTTAAACTTTCCACGAAACCGGCCGACCTTGTCCATAATTACGGCTACGGAAAGGTCGAACACGTCTGCGAGGCCATGGAAGGGATCGTCCTTATCGGCATCGCCCTTATCATGTCGTTCCAGGCGGTCGGGACGTTCTTCCATCCGATCCACGTTACCTTTCCCTTCCTCGGCCTTGCATCGAGCACGCTGAGCCTGTCGCTGAATTTCGTAGGGGCTTTTTATATTTTCAAACTGGCGCAAAAAAGCTCGTCGCCTGCGGTTAAGGCTGAGGGGCTGCATTATACGCTGGAAGGGTTTATATCGACGGCTATCGCGTGCGCGTTCGTGGTCACTATTTTCTTAAGGAAAAGCCCGTTCGCATCCTTCGAGGCATATGTCGACCCTGCCGTAACGATACTGGTAAGTATCGCCATCTCCATCCCGTCGATAGGCCTCATGAAACAGGCCTTTGTCAATCTCCTCGACGTTTCGATCGAGGAGCCCTCAAAGATGGAGACCATCGTCAGACTCGCCCTGCATGCGGATTCTTACTGTAATTTTAAGGACATACGAACGCGGAAAGCCGGGCACAGAAAATTCATCGAAGTAAAACTTGTCATGCCGCGGGATATGTCGTTTGCGCGGGCGCATGAGATCGTCTCGGGGATAGAAAAAGATATCAAAGACGGCGTGCCCGGCAGCGAAGTCACCCTCACGATGATCCCGTGCGCCAAGGATTGCGGGCTCCTTTTGGACAACAAACCCTGTCCCTACCTTAAATAAAAGCCGGGGAAAGCCCCGGCTTACCTTGACTCCCGTCATTTCTATGCTATACTTAATCATACGTTATTAAGCGGCGCCGCTTGCAGCAAAGTCGCAAGTAGCCCGATGACCATATTTGAAGCGCCATTTTTAGATCGGATTTTTTTAGTGTTTGGTTTCAAAGTAGTAAGGTAACACACCTATAGTAAAACCTTCGTCAGTCATAGTGTTTATGGCCGGCGGAGGTTTTTTATTTTAAAATTTTGTAAGGAGGGCAGCGTATGGAAGGCGGGAATTTTTTCAGGAACTCACAGATCATCGTCCTGGGCATTTGTATCGCGGCGGCGACAATCATTTCAAGCATGATCCTGTCGGGAGGGTTTTTAAAGGTCATGAAGTTCACCAGAGAACAAATATCGGTCACCGGCTCGGCTACGAAAGAGATCAGGAGCGATTATATCGTTTGGCGCGGAGAATTTACGCGGCGTGAGGCGGATCTCAAGACAGCGTATAAAGAGTTACAGGAGGACCTGGCGAAGGTCAAGGCATATCTTGCCTCAAAAGGCGTGAAAGAACAGGAGATCATCATATCGCAGGTAGGGACAGAGACTGTTTATAAGAAGAACGAGAAGGGCAATGATACCAACGACATCCAGGGCTACCTCTTGACCCAGGCCGTCGAGATCAGGTCGAATAACGTCGATACGATAGACAGGGTCTCGCGCGAGGCGACGGCATTGATAGATCTGGGTGTCCAGTTCATGTCGCCGGCGCCGGAATATTTCTATACCAGGCTCGATGAGCTCAAGGTCGAGATGCTTGCCAAGGCTACCCGGAACGCCAAAGAGCGGGCGGACAGCATGGTAAAGGCCACCGGCAACAAGATAGGGTTTATGCGTTCGGCAAGGATGGGCGTATTCCAGATAACGCCGGTGACGTCGACGGACGTCTCGGACTGGGGCTTGAACGATACGACATCGCTCGACAAAAAGGTCATGGCTGTGGTATCGGTGAGCTTCGCTATCGAATAGTTAATCTTGCCGGGCCTTTGCCGCTATCCTCATGCTTGCGGTCATAAGCCGGCTTAAATTTTCCAGCTTATCGTCCTTGGGGAAAAACCCGGCAACACCCAGCTTGGCCGCCCGTTGGATGCTGGTCTGGTCGACGACCGCGGTCAGCATGATGACGGGAAGCTTGGTATCGGTCTTGCGGATCTCTTCGAGTACGTCGAATCCGGTCATCTCGGGCATATTGATATCCAGGAAGACGATGGTCGGCCTGTCCTTGGCGATGATACGGAGCGCTTCCTTGCCGCTCGAGACGGTCCTGACGGTATGGCCTAATGATTCGAGCCAAAACGATACGGTATCGAGAAAATCTTTTTCATCGTCGACTAAGAGTACATAACCGGGGCTTTTCATGGGGCCTCCTTTTAAAACTTTATTCTGTGCCATTGATTATAACATATTTTTAATTTTTTATCTAAGCAATTCGCCGAGGTACGATCCGAGAAGGTCCCGGTACGCCGGCCTGAGCGCCGATCTTCCGCACCACGCCCGTGCCATACCGGCAAAACGGCGTGTTTCGCCCCGGGCAGACTCTATCGCTTTCGAGTCTATTATTATTGACCGCATCGTTAAAAGGTCGGTTTCCGACAGGGACTTTTTTTCTATCAGGCGCGTCAAGGCAAGCCTGGTCCTTGCGCCGGAATTGTGATAGGCATACCATATGAGGATCGTCCTCCGGGACTCGCGCAGGTCAGCGAGCGTGTCGGCGGCGCCGTTATCGCCGGAGCCGATAATA
>JAQURW010000193.1 GCA_028715425.1 Candidatus Omnitrophota bacterium | reverse complement strand
GCATAGTTCCCTGCTTCAAATCCCATAAAAATTCGTTCACCTTGTCCTGCAGGCAGAGGCACCCGCAATCGGTCTGGGCATTGAATTCTTTCGAACCGACGAGGCCGATTACTTCCCAGTATCGTTCGCTTTTCCACAGCTCCCTGAACGGTGTTACCGCTATGTTGCCGATGTGATATTTTTTATATTTATCGTTAAAAAGCATGCCGCAGGGCGCCACCAGACCGGAACCCGAAAGCTGCATAATGAACGGCGGGCCGTAACACTGGCGGTATTTCCGTTTACCTTTGCTCAGGATCTTCGACCATTTCACCTGAACCAGATAGTCGGGCGTCGAATACCCTTCGGCTCTTTTGAGAAGGGGCATGAGGCCGTCATAGCCTTCATAATCGACCTTTAAAGCCCCGGTCTCATCGTCGCTGCAATGTTTAATGACGCAATAATCGACGCCAAGCGACTTGCCTAATTCCGCCATAGGGATGATCTGGTCCTTGAACGGCGGCATAAGCACCATTTGAAGCCCCAGCGTTACCGGCAGGGCCAGCCGCTTTTTTATCGCGACGCATTCCCTGATAATCCCGGCCACGGTATCAAGATCGCTTTCCCGCGCCCCGTGAATTTCCGCATACCGTTTTGGCTCGGCTGCCGACATGTTGAAACGGAGATAGGTCAGGGCCTTCAGGATCTCCTCCAGCCGTTCCTTTTTTAAAAGTATCCCGTTCGTACCGACCGCCATATCAAGGCCGTTCTGTTTCCCGCGAAGGACGGCATCGTAGAAATGAGGCGAACACGTGCTCTCGCCGTCGCTGACAAAACTGACAGCCTTGACACCGATCGCGGCCGCATCGTCGAGGAAACGGAAGATCACATCCCTGGTCATGGGCCGTTCCTCATTTTCCTGTAAGGTCCCGTAGCAATAGATACATTTATAAGTGCATGCCCGGGTAAGCGCGCAATCCATGGTGATCGGCGCGATCCGTTCGCCGCGGAGCCATGCCTCGACGCGTTCGCGGTGCCAGAGGAGTTTGTGCCCGTCGAGCACATACGGTGTATTTGTTGTTTTCATGCTGAATCAATTGTAGCACAGGCTTCGGCAAAGAACAAGAATAACTCCCCCGTTATTGACAAAGTGCGCCCTATAGCATACAATAACCACCTATATGAAGATCATACGCAACTATTTAGTAAAAGAAATGGCAGGGCCGTTCCTGGTATCGCTGTTCATATCCACCACGATCCTGACCGCCTCGAACGTGATACAGATGGCAGACCTTATCATCAATAAAGGCGTCAATATATTTGAAATGGGCAAGCTTTTGGCATACCTGATGCCGTCCCTTTTAATGTTCACGGTCCCTATATCGGCCCTTTCAAGCGTCCTCCTGGGATTCGCGCGCCTGACCAGCGATAACGAGGTCGTGGCCCTGCGCGCCAGCGGTATCAGCATCCCGAATATGGCGCTGCCGATACTGACGGTCGGCCTTATACTGAGCCTGGTGAGCGTCCCGTTCAACTATATCGTCGTACCCGAAAGCGGCTACCAGGCCCGGAAACTGGTCAAGGAGATCGGCGTCAAGAACCCGACGGCGCTCCTGGAACCGGGCGTATTCCTGAAGATATTCAAGGACTATGTCATCTTTATCTACGACATAACCGGCACCCAGCTTAAGAACGTCAGGATCTACCAGCCGCAAAAAAACGGCCCGACAAGGACCATGATCGCCGAGACCGGAGAGATCGTTTCACAGCCGAACGAGAACACCATCAAGATCAAACTGACCAACGGTATGGCGGACGAGACACGGCCCGACGAACCGAACAACTTTTACAAACTCCTCTTCAACAATTATTATATAACCCTTAATCTGAAAGACTCTTTGCGCGCCCAGAAGATCGAAAAGAAGGCGCGGGAGTATACGATCGGAGAATTGCGCAGCGAACTGAAAAAATACAAGGAACAGCGCGTGGACGTCACCCCGCTCGAGATAGAGATCCATAACAAGATCGCCCTTGCCTTCTCGACCGTTATCTTTATCCTGATCGCCATCCCGATCGGCCTTAAGACCCATCGCCGGGAAAAATCGATCAATTTCGGACTGGCGCTTTTCATATTCATGATCTATTGGGGCATCATGCTCGGCGGCATCGCCTGCGCCATACAGAAATGGGTACCGCCGTGGCTGGGGGTGTGGAGCCCGAACATCCTCTTCGGGATTGTTTCGCTTGTCTTATTCGGCAGGGTCATCAAACGATGAAGATCATCGACCGTTATATTTTTAAAAGCTATATCTCCACGTTCTTCTTTTGCGCGATATTCCTGTACTTCCTGTTCATCATCGGCGACGTGTTCGGATTTATCGACGAGATACTCCGCGAGCGGATCGCCTTCTCGGCGCTCTTTTATTTTTATTATTATATGATGCCGTTCGTCATGACCCAGATAGCCCCTATCTCATGCGTTCTGGCGTGTGTCTTTCTGCTGGGCAATCTGAACCGCCACAACGAGATCACGGCCCTTAAGGCAAGCGGGGTAAGTCTCCTCATGATACTCCAACCCATTATCTTCGGCTCGCTTATAATCAGCGCCGGGCTTTTTATCCTGAACGACCGTGTAGTGCCGCGCGCCATGATGCTCGCCAATAAGGTTCGCTACGAAAAACTCGAACTGGGCAAACGCGGCTCCTCAAAAATCCTTACGAACATAGCCCTGTACGGCCAGGGCAACAATATCATTTTCACCAAGAAATTCGATACAGGCAAGAACACCCTCGAAGACGTCATCATCCACCGTCAGGACGCCACTCAATCCGTCCTTTCCAAGACATCCGTCAGGATAATGCGCTGGGTCGGGAAAGACGGAAAAGAGCGCTGGGTCGGGAATGATGTCGTGCTATATAAAATTAACCGGCGCGGCGAATTTGTGGGCAGCCCGGAGATATTTCCCGAGCTTGAGATCCGGCTGAAGGAGAAACCCATTGATTTCATGAACAACCAGTGGCAGCCGCAATTCATGAGTTACGGCCAGCTCAAAAAATATCTGACGGTCTTTCTGGGAGGGAGTAAACTTGCCCTTATGCGCTATTCGGTGGATCTACATTATAAGATATCGTTTCCCTTTTCGTGCATTACGATGATACTTGTCGCCGCGCCGTTTACGCTGGTAACACGGCGCGGCGCCGCTCTCGTAGGCATGGTAAAAGGGATACTGATGGCGCTTGCCTATATACCGCTTGTCGCCCTGTGCCTTGCGCTCGGCAAGGGCGGCATCCTTCCGCCGGTCGCCGCGGCATGGATGGCCAACATCATCCTCGGCGGTATCGGATTGATACTAACACTGAAAAATTAAGATCGCGGTTTACCGTTTCGCTTACGGCTATTAATCGTCCCCCTCGCCGTCTAAATGCGCTCCCTGATGTACCCCGGTCACGGTAAGCTTGATCGGCTTCGAAGGAGCATATTTGGCAAGAAGATCGGCCGTGCCCTTGATATTCAGTTTCGTGAAGAGCAAAGCAAATTTACCTTCGATATTCCTGATGATCGCATCTTTGGCCTTTGCGGGAAGCGTCAGGATATCCTTCTTGAAAGGGCCAAGGGCCTTCTTGCGTGCCTTATAGAAAAACTGCTCTTCGGTCTGCCCGTCCTTCATTTCTTCCTTGGCATTTTCCTTAAGCCACGCGTACATCTTGTCCTTGAGCCCTTTAGGGAACGCCGGGTCATCGTAGATCATGTTCTGGAACTGCGTGGCCAAATGGACTTCAGCCGCGTCCACTTCGACAAATTTCCCGAAAGCCTCTTCGGGGAGTGTCGATGCGCCGTGCTGGACAGCACCTGCCATGCCGAACTCATCCCGCGCGATCTTAGAAAGGTTACAGAGCGTATCGAAGTCCAGTTTGACCTTAGCGACGGTACCGTCAGGAAGGACCACCCCGCCGTGCGAGGTGCCGGTCTGGATGCTCATTTTACTGATGCCTGCCGTGCCGGGGCCGATGACCTGTTTATAACCGGTCATAAAGGCGCGCAGCTCTTCGGGCGTCGAATTTTTCTTCCCGACCTCGCCGATCTCCCCACCGACCGATATGGTGACCCCTTTGGGCTCGAGCGTGCGGATGAACTTCGTCATTTCGCCGCACATCTGAAAATTCCATTTTTGTTCTTCCATGACATCGGTCTTGGTAAGGTCGACCAAGGTCGACGAATCGATATCGATATTGAAAAATCCCGCGGCGACGGCTTCGCGGATAAGCGTCTTCATGCCGTCGACCTCTTTATCGCGGTTCTCGGCGAACTTCTTGGCATTGAACTGAAAGTGGTCGCCCTGGATAAATACCGGCCCCTTATATCCTTCGCTGAGCGCGGCGGCAAGAATCATGGCCGCATACTCGACCGGTTTTTGGTCCGTATAGCCCATCTCCGATTTCGCGATCTCGAAAATAAAGGCTCCTGCCTTCATTGTTTTCGCCGTACGGAATATAGCGGACGCCAGGTAAAACGTCATCGACCGGATATTGATCGCGGGCACGGTAAACCCGCCGAATTTCTCCCTGCCTCTGGCCAGATAGAAATCGTTGATGCT
>JAQURW010000192.1 GCA_028715425.1 Candidatus Omnitrophota bacterium | reverse complement strand
TTAGCCTGGCCTTCGGCCATTCGCGCTATGTAGGGGCGCATGGTCTCGCAATCCGACATGGGCACCGAGGACTGGTACTCGACGACCGACCTGATCTTTTCAAATCCGTAGTGTAAACCGAATTCGGTTTTTTTGTTGCGGCCCAGATATTCAAAAAGGATTTTTTTCTGGAAGACGATAGGATCGGCGGTCGCGCGCTCAAAGGCCCGCGCTTTAAAGGATAACGCTTTAACGGCTAGATAGGCAAGCATATTTCAAACGATTATATCCTTTATATTTTTTTGCTGCAAGAGAATTTTAGCTTGTTTCATGCGTTAAAAAGGGTTACAATAAATACATCGTTGGTAAGTCAGACCCTACCGTGAGGCATATGGGAATATTCGATTTGCTGAAAGAGCTGCTTAACTGGAAGGACGATGTGCCGGCATATACGCTCGTCCGTACGATAAAGAAAAAACCGGAGCCGAAACTGCCGGCTGCCGGGCGGCGACTTGAGAAACCAAAGGCGAAAAAGGTTGCCGCACCCATCCGCAAAACACCGCCAAAAAGAGCCGAGGCAGGCGTTATCACGCACTATTTCGACAAGATATCGGTCGGTGTTATACGTCTTAAAGATACGGTATCGGTCGGCCAAAAACTCGCAATTAAAGGCCCGTCCACCGATTTTATCCAGACGATCACGTCGATGCAGATCGACCGTCGCGATATCAAGACCGCGCGTAAGGGGCAGGATATAGGCATCAAGGTAGAGAGGCCTGTGCATCCGGGCGACAAGGTCTTTCTGGTTTAGTATGGTCTATTATCTTCTGAAAGCACTCTCCGGAATTCTGCTTAAATGGTATCTCGGTTTTCATATCGACGGGAGGGAACGGGTACCTTCCCGCGGAGCGTTAATCGTGTGCGCCAACCATTCCAGCTATCTTGACCCCCTGGTCCTGGCCCAGACGGTGCGGCGGCCCCTGTATTTCATGGCGCGCGACAGGCTTTTTCGCGCGCCGGTAATCGGCTGGATCGTTAAGCACGCCAATTCATTTCCGGTCAGGCGGCACGGGGACATGAGCGCCCTTAAGAAGGCGCTTCGCTTATTGCGTGAAGGCCGGCCCCTCGTACTGTTCCCCGAAGGGACCCGGTCAAAGAACAGGCAATTGAAACGTGCCAAACCCGGCGTCGGCTTTCTGATCTCAAAGGCAGCGGTCCCGGTGCTGCCGGTGTATATCGGAGGGACCTTCGACGCGATGCCCCGGGGATTTAAAACATTAAAGCGCCATCCGGTGATAGTCCGTATCGGCAAACCGGTCTTACTTAGCGACACATTCACCGGGCAGCACGGGGAAACGATGTACCAGGCGATCAGCGACGAAGTTATGAAACAGATAGCCTTACTGAAAGGAGATACCGGTGCCGAAAACTAAGATCATATGCACGTTGGGCCCTGCTTCGGACAGGGAGGCCGTTCTTTTTCGGATGATTCGCGCAGGGATGGATGTGGTGAGGCTTAATTTTTCCCATGGAAAACTCGACGAGCACGCAGCCTCCATACAGCTTGTCCGGAAACTTAACCGGCGCTATAAATGCCGTATCCGTATCCTGGGCGATCTCGAGGGGTACCGGATAAGGATCGGCAGGCTTAAGAACGGCGATCCGGTCAGCACGCGGAAAGGGCAGATCGTCTATCTGACCTCCCGGGATATCGTCGGCGAGGGGGATATGATACCCTTCGACCATGACGGGGACCTGGGCTGCGTGTCGAAGGGGCAGCATATTTACATAGACGACGGTAACATCGCCCTGGTCGTCGAGGGGGCTGAGAAAAAAGGGCTGAAGACACGGGTGTCCGTCCCCGGGCTTATCAAAGAACATAAGGGCATTAATATGCCCGGCGTCAGGGTGATCTTTAAAGGCCTGACGTCCAAGGACAGGGAAGACATCCGTTTTGCAGCCGAAGAAAAGATCGATTATATCGCCCAATCGTTTGTGAGGACCAGGGGCGATATTATAAGCGTCGAACAATGCCTCGGCCGGTATTCTCATCGGTGCAGGATCATCGCGAAGATAGAAAACCGCGACGGTATCAGGAATATAGACGATATTATAAAGGTGAGCGACGGGATCATGGTCGCCCGCGGTGATATGGGCATATCGATCCCTATCTATGAGGTGCCGGTGATGCAGAAGCGGATCATCAAAAAATGCAACCGATCGGGAAAATTTGTCATAACCGCCACCCAGATGCTTGAGAGCATGACCGAGCATTATATCCCCACCAGGGCCGAGGTCTCGGACGTGGCTAATGCCATACTGGACGGGACCGATTATGTGATGCTTTCTGCGGAAAGCGCTGTCGGCCGTTATCCGGTAGAATGCGTCGCCATGATGCATAAGATAATAACCTTTACCGAAAAAAACGCCTAGTTTTATTGCTGGCCGAAGATATGAGGCTGGTTCGATTGGGTCTGCTGAGAATTATTATTATTGTCGTTACTGAATATGGTCGTCGGGGTTGTTTGCGGAGTGGAGGTCTGCGGGGCCATTCCGTCTTTTGAATAGTTTGCCGGCTTAAAGGCTGAATCCATGGTGGAACCCGATGATTGAGACGATGATGATTGGGCAGAACCGGTTTTCAAGAACCAATACCATCCGCGTTTGGATTCGCCGGACTTGGCATCCGCAGACTGGGGAGTCGTGGTTTGAGCGGCAAATGAAAACCCGGATAAAATACAGGTATAAACCGTTGCAACGATCAGCACGGTACGACGATTCGATCTTTTCATAAGGGCTTCCTTATTATTGCTACCTTTTTCATACACCATTATATGCCGAATTTTGAATAATAAAAGATTTTTTTGTCCGACATATGTTGTCTTTTGACGAAGATATGCTACAATTACCCTATAAGGAGGTTGCAATGAAAAAATTTCATGTTCTGATAACCGTCCTCGCGGTCTTAACGCTATCCCCATTGGTTATGGCTGCCGAACAGCATACCGTGACGTTTGGGGCTTTGTTATGTTTACGGGGAGAGAGGGCATCGGTCGGAGAAGCCTGTAAAGCAGCTATAGAAGCCGCCGAAGAAGATATCAATGCCTATCTTGCCTCGACAGGGTCGTTGCTGAAGGTAACCTTCAAGATAGAGGATACACGGACAGATTCTTCTTATGCTTCAGGAAAGTTACAGGATTTCAAAGACCAGAATATCATGGTGGTCATCGGGCCACAGACGAGCTCAGAGGCCCGCATGATAAAGGACTTTGCCGATACGAACGGGATGATCCTTCTCAGCCCGTCGGCGACTGCTCCTTCTTTGGGGATATCCGAAGATAACCTGTTCCGGTTCTGTCCCGATGATACGAACCAGGCCGCGATCATAGCGCAGTTACTGTCCGAAGACAAGGTGAAGGCTGCCGTTGAGATCCACCGTAACGATCTGTGGGGCAGAGAGCTTACGAAATCGGCAAAAGCAGCCTTTGAGCGTTCAGGCGGGCTGATGAATGACGGCGCTGTTTATAATAGCGACACCAGGGATTTCAGAAGGCCTCTTACGGTACTCGACTCAAAGCTTGGCGAGATTCTGGCGCGCTATCCTGAGAGCGGCGCCGTAGCTGTTTATTATGTCGGATTCGATGAATTTGCGACTATGTTTTATCAAACACAGGATCGCCCGGCTCTTGGAAAGGTCAGATGGTACGGTACCGAAAGCACTTCGCACGATGAGAAATTTCTGGTAAATAAGGCGGTCGCTGACTTTGCGAGGGATGTAAAGTTTACCTGCCCGTCTTATGCGGTATCGACTGACCCTTCGCAGCTCGAAAAATATAATTCCGTTCTTGAAAAGGTGCGCGGGAAGATCGGCAGGGACCCCGGTGCCTATGCCCTGACGGCCTACGATATTGCCTGGCTGGCGGTAAAAACGTATGTGGCTGCAGGTACCGACAAGGCCAATGAGTTCAAAAAAGCGCTTTTTACCGTAGCCAAGGACTATCAGGGGATAACCGGTCCCATGATGCTTAATGCGCGGGGGGACAGGGCGGTGTTCGCGTATGATGTCTGGTCCGTTAAGGATGAAAATGGAGCGATAAAGTGGGTAAAGACCGGAAAAAGTGCCGTGAATCCGGACGGCACAATCCGGATCGAAAGGATATGACGATTATCCGCAGGGGCAAAAACGACAAAAGAGGAGGGGACATGAGACGCGCAACCGGAATATTGGTGGTGATCTTGATAGGGATTGTGCTGGTGCTTGGTTTCACGGCGTATATGGGCGTGTTCAGCAAGGTGGCCGTCAATGAGGTAAAGACAGGGCCGTACACCTACGCTTATATGTCGTTTGTCGGCCCCTATGATAAGACAGGGGCTGTTTTTAACCGTGTTCATCAGTCATTGGAACGAGACGGGATCAAGACACAAAAAGCACTGGGTGTCTATTATGACGATCCGAAGAGCGTGCCGCCCAATAAACAGAGGAGCGATTGCGGGTGGGTACTGGAGGCGTCTGATTTCGGCAAACTGCCGAAGCTCCTTGAAAAATATTCCATAAGGACGTTGCCGGCCAAGGACAGGGTTACTGCGGTATTTCCGCTGAGGAATTCGTTCTCCTATATGGTTGGG
>JAQURW010000019.1 GCA_028715425.1 Candidatus Omnitrophota bacterium | reverse complement strand
TGCTGAACGAGGTCGCGAGATATTATAATGATGTTATAGATGTGAACATAGGCCGCTTTACCACACTCTTAGGACCGATCGTGCTTGTCGGCATGACGTTTGTGATCGGGGTCATCATCCTGGGTATGTTCCTGCCGATATTCAAATTGTCGACGTTGGGCATAGGCGGTAGCGGCGGGATGTAGGAAGATTAAGATATCAAAAATATATCCTGTTTTCATTGACAAGTCTTTTAAAAACAGGCATACTATTATACGGAAATAATACAGTATAGGGATATTATACAAATTTAAAAAAAATCAATTAACGGTTTTTTAAAAGGAGGGGGGGGGTATGAAGAAGGGAACGATGGGAAATAAAGGTTTTACGTTACTTGAGCTCTTGATGGTCGTCATTATTATAGGTATTCTTGCGTCGATCGCGCTACCGCAATGGAACACCTTTACGGAAAGGGCAGAAGGGTCCGAGGCTGTAGGGATATTGCAGGCTGCGCGCGCTGCCCAGGAAATGAACAAGCTGGAGACGGGTAATTATATTGTCACCGGAAGGTCTGTAAGCAGTTACTACACGCTGCCGGCAGATCCGGGAACCAAGTTCTGGAAATATAGCGACCTGAGCGGTACAGCAGCCACTAACTGGAAATGTACAGCGACGCATACCAAGACCAACACCAATACTATTATCATAAATGTTACCAACGGTGCCGTCAATTGGGAAGGCACGTCAACAGGGAAGCCGAACGTTTAATAGCCTTTTGGTATATAATGCGCCATAGTATCAAATAGCCCGAGGCATGGTCCTCGGGCTATTTGTATAAACAAGAATTATCTCACCTATGAAAATATCCGGTCAAAGAGCTTTTTTAAAACCATTACTCGGTACGGCGGTATTATTGGCGGTCTTAGGCGCCAATGTGTACATCAGGTCTTATCCGGTCGCCTTTCCCCAGCTCATGCCGCAGGCGCGCCAGGCTGTTCTGGAAAAGCTTGGCATTGACGCGGCTTCGATCATCCAAAAGATGTACCCCGGTTACCATCCGCTTATCCAGGAGCGTTTTACTAAAAAATTTATAACCGAGGCGATAGTACGGCCGGATTTCAGGAACCGTGTCCAAAAAAAATTCGACGAGATGAGATCCGCATATCGCGATGAGCGGGGCCGGAGCTTTTTCCTTGAGATAGACCCGTGGTACCGTGTGCGTCTGACGCGTTTTGTGCTCGAGAACGGCTATCCCGGCGATAAACGCGTTGACGGCAAGGTATACGATACCTATGTCACTGCGCCTGACGGCTGG
This sequence comes from Candidatus Omnitrophota bacterium, assembly GCA_028715425.1. Classification (GTDB taxonomy): domain Bacteria; phylum Omnitrophota; class Gorgyraeia; order JABMRN01; family JABMRN01; genus JAQURW01. The sequence goes on along the minus strand of JAQURW010000019.1, from coordinate 16,125 downwards.
GAGGTCACGCCTCACCGCTTGCTGTATTATCTGTCCGCGTGGCTGTATAAGGCATGTTCGAAGGCCGTGAGCGGTGTAACGCCGGAACGGTTCTTATTTTATCTGCCGCTTGTATTCGCCGGCGTTTTTTTGATGATACTCTACTTTTTTTGCCGGCGTTTTTTTTCGCCGTTCGTCGGAATATTGGCGGTCATATTCACGGGTCTTACGCCCATCGTGGTCATGCGCAGCGCCGCAGGCTGGTTCGACACCGATATGCTGAATGTCATTTTCCCGCTCTGTACGATATGGTGCGTCGCGGAAGCGGTACGGTCTCGAAGGATCGCGGGAAATATCGTCTTTACGCTTTTGGCAGCTTTTTTTACGGCGCTTTTTGCCTACACCTGGCTCGGGTGGTGGTTCATCGTCGTCATAATAACGGCTTTTTATGCCTGGAAGATCCTGGACGTATTCAATAACTGCCGTGAAAAGTCCGGCCTGTCCTTTAAAGAGGCCGTTCCGTACGCCGTGTCATGCGTTGCCTATCTTCTGGCGTCGGCCGTCTTCTGCCGCTGGATAGCGGGCATATCGTTTTTCGGCCTTTTGATCTCTTCGGTTAAGGAAAATCTTCTTCTCGGCGGGTCCCAGACGGCGTCGATCTGGCCGCTTATAGAGTATACCGTGAACGAGCTCAGGGCGGTCGACATGGGAACGCTCGGCGCTTTTTTCTGTGATAGCCTGTATCTCGAGATCTCATTTATCGGGGTTTTATGGATTTACCTGACACGGAAAAAAAACGGGGCTGAAGCCCCGGTCCTCTTGACGGCATTCTGGATGTTCTTCATGTTTTACGCGATGACAAAGGCCGTCAGATTCGCTTTTTTCTTCGCGGTGCCTTTCGGGATATTTCTGGGTGTATTTTTCGATGAAGTCCGTATCAGGGGCCTTTCGTTCGTCCGGGAACGGGTCCGTGGTTACGGGAAGGCTTTTTTCTACGCCCTCATCGGATGCCTTATCATAATCCCGGCACTGTATTTCGGGGCTTTCGGTATCCGCGAGACAGGCCCCAACCTTCATCCGCTCCTCGAGAAAAAAAATTACGAGGTGTTTACCGGAAAGATCCCCGCTTGCACGCCTGGTAATGCCGTGGTCAATGCCTTCTGGGATGTCGGACACTGGATCAAGGAACTGTCGGGCCGCAGGACCATTATCGATCCCCAGACGCAGAACAGGCCCGCGACCTACTGGGTTGCAAAGGCCCTGATGACAGGCAACGAAGAGGAGACCGTCAGGATACTCCGTATGCTCAATAATTCTTCGCGGGACATTCTCGAAGAGATCGACCCCTGGGTCGGCGACCGGTTCAGGACCATAGCGCTTATCAGAGATCTTCTCGAATGCAAGGCCGAAGACGCCGACCGGATACTGGGGGGCTACCCGTTCCCCGACGATATGAAACAATACATTAAGGACAGGATCTATTTTAAGGAACCGTCCGCGCCGGTATATTTTCTGGGATACGGCCCTATGAAAGATGAGTTGCGTGAGGTGTCTTTTCTGGCGAACTGGGATTTTGCGAAATTATATGCCAAGAGATCGCTCGGCCAGCCGCCGGGGGATGTTATAGAGGGCCTTCGCGGCACCTTCGGACTTGACGATGCGAAAGCGCGGAATATCTATGAAGAGTGCGCATCGATCGCGACAAAATCCGAGGCAAACGAAGCCCTGTCCCGGCGGGATGCGATCCTTTTTGCCTTTAACGACGGGTATGAGGACGGCGGCATGGTTTATTTCCCTTCCGGCGTCGTATTCGATACCCGCACCTTTAGTGTGCGGGCGATGAAGGACGGAAAACTTGTCCGGTTTTCCCGGGTCCGTTATTATGATAAAGGCCGGTATGAGGCAAAGGATTTCCCCGATGCGAAGGTAGCGGCAGTAGCGGTCATACATACCGACAAAGGATGGCAATGTGTCGCCATGACGACGGACGCAGTGTTTGACAGTTTCTTTTTTAAAATACTGTTCCTGAAAGGGCAGGGGTTATCCTCTTTTGAGCCGGTCATGTGTGATGACGATGCCGCAATGTACCTGTATAAAATAAACTGGCCCCGTGAGGTTGTGCATGGCCAAAGAGATCGAGACAAAGTTCAAGGTTGATTCGCCGGATAAGGTGAGGCGGCTCCTAGCGCGGCACGATGCCCGCCTGGTATCGTGTGTCCGTGAATCGGATCGTTATTATGCCTCCGGCGCCTCCCGTTTCCTGGGTGTCGTTATCCGGTTACGGGTGATCGACGGGGGGAGTGGGCTCTTTACGATCAAGCTCCCGCCCGACGGCAGAACCGAAAAAAGTTTCAAGATACGCGATGAGTACGAAATACCGGTAGACGATGCCGGAGCTTTCGGCGATATCCTTGCCGGAGCAGGATGCGTTCAATGGTTCCGGAAAGAAAAGGAACGGGAAACCTACTCTTTGAAGAACGCGAAGGTCCTTCTGGACAGGCTGCCGCATCTCGGCTGGTATCTTGAGATAGAAGGCACGAAAGCAGCTATAAAAACGACCGCAAAAAAATTGGGATTCACCATGAAGAACGCTATCGTCAAAACGTATCTCGACCTTTTCAACGAATATAAAAAAAACCGGCGACGGCCTGATCTCCGGCTTGTATTCAAACGATGAATAAGACGCGTTACCGTGTCGCACCCTATAACCGCCTGATCATTGAAGATGCCGATGGATCGACGGGTGGATTTGTTTTTCAGCAGATCGTCGAGGGCCGTTTTAAGGCAGCCGATAATAACGAACTTATCTACAAGGCGGTAACAGCGCCCGGCACCGGGGCCGGGCGGGAGATACGGTTAAAAGGCACCTGGGAGCTGACCGAGGGCCATGACCTATCTTTACGGTGCAGGAGGATAAAGGGCGCACGTACGAAAGCAGGCTGGTCCTCTCAGGCGAGCTCATCGATGCCCGGGAGCACGGTCTTGTTTTTTCTTTTACCACTAAAAAGGCCGGCGGCGTTATATCCAGCTATGTCTTCGAGCTCAACGGGTTTTGGCAGGCGGATAAAAATAACCGGCTGACCTTTGCCGTTAAAAGAGAATGCGGCGCGTGCGATACCCTTACCTTTCAGGGCGCCTGGGATATCAATAAGAATAATCAGCTTACCTATACTTATGAAAAGGCCGATCTTTTGACCAAATCGAAAAAGGTCCATACGCTGGCGTTCGAAGGGCATTGGGATATACGCGATAAGGCGCGGGTCTCGTACGTGATCGGCGGAAGCACGGAGTCGGCCTTTGATTTTAAAACGAACGTTGGCATTTTACGGAAAAATTATGTACAATATGAACTTGGCATATGGCTCAAAGGCAGGACCCGGGAGATCAAAAGGTCCCTGGTCCTCTACGGGACATGGAATATCCGTGCGGGAAGCGGCCTGAGCTTTAAGGCCGCGTACGCCGGGGGAAAGATATATTCGGTCTCGTTCGGCGCCTTTGCAAAACTTAACCGTGACGGCACCGTAGCCTTCAGGCTTCTCAAAGAGCGAAAAAGGCCCCTGGGGCTTGCGCTTACGCTTTCGCAGGAGATCTTGAAGGGAGACGGGGAGGCGTTCCTGAAAATATTAAAACAGGGCCCTGAGGCCGGGATATATATAGGCGTAGGCGGCCGCTGGTAAAAATAATTAGGGAGATATATATGAAGCCGGTAAAAAATGCGCAAGGTTTTACGCTCCTTGAGCTTCTGATGGTAGTCATCATCATCGGGATACTTGCTTCGATCGCGTTGCCGCAGTGGCAGAATTTTAACGAAAGGGCGCAAGGGACCGAAGCTCTCGGGATATTGCAGGCAGTCAAAACTGCCGAAGAATTATACAGATTAGAGACGGGCAGCTATGTGATCGTGTCCGAAGGGTCCACGATCGGATCATATTATAAGCTTCCCCTTAGCACGCGATTTTGGAACTATACAGGGACAAGCGGGACCATAGACGGAAAACTGTGGAAGATGCAGGCAAGGCACAAGGTCTCTAATAAATATATACAAATAACGGTCAATAACGGCACGGTGACGTGGGAAGGTGATTCGCCGGGCAGGCCCAATACATAACAGGAGTTGCGCATGAAGGAGAACAGGTCTAAAGTCGCCATCATCGGCGCGGGCAATGTCGGCAGCACCTTCGCGTATGCCCTCATGATAAGCGGCGTGGCGCGGGAGATAGCGCTTATCGACCGGAATGAAAAACGCGCTATCGGCGAATGTATGGACATTAACCACGGCGCGAGTTTTGTCAACCCGGTCAAGATATATCCTGCCGGTTATGAAGGATGCGCCGGCGCGGATATCGTCGTCATAACCGCAGGGCTCAGACAGGAGCCGGGCGAAACGCGGATAGCGCTGGTACAGCGTAACGCTGATGTCTTTAAGGACATCATACCCAGGATAACCAAATATGCCGGGGACGCGATCCTTCTGGTCGTGTCGAACCCCATGGATATCCTGACGTATCTCGCGTGGAAGATTGCCGGATTCCCGCCGGAAAGGGTGATCGGGTCAGGCACGGTCCTGGACACATCGCGGTTCAGGTACTTACTGAGCGAGCACTGCGGTGTCGATCCGCGGAACGTTCACGCCTATATCATCGGCGAGCATGGGGATACCGAACTGCCGGTTTGGAGCCAGGCCGATATAGGCGGGATGCAGCTCAAAAAATTTTGTCCTCTCTGCGACCATCGCTGCGAATCCGGGGAGGAGCTTGAGAAGATATTCGATGAGGTCAAGAACGCGGCCTATAAGATCATCGAGGCGAAGGGGTCGACGTATTATGCCATCGGCTTGGCGCTGGTGAAGATCGTCGAAGCGATATTGCGCGATGAGAACGCGGTCCTTCCGGTCTCGACGCTTATCAGGGATTATTACGGTATTGACGATGTCTATCTCAGCATCCCGTCTTTAGTGAACCGCGGCGGGGTGAAAAGATTTTTGAAGCTTGAGCTATCGCCTTTAGAGCAGAAGCAGCTCAAGGAATCGGCGGGGATGCTGCGGAAGGTGATAGCGGGGGTGAGGTTGTGATTTTGAGGTATTTGTCCTGAAACGTAAACATGGCAAGAATTCCCTGAAATTTCTTTCAGAAATTTCAGGGAATTCTTGCGCATACGTTCCAGGACGAATTGCCTGAGTTAAGCACTAGCAATTCGGAGAGTTGGCTGAGTGGTTGAAAGCGCACGCCTCGAAAGCGTGTGACCTCGTAAGGGGTCCCTGGGTTCGAATCCCAGACTCTCCGCCATTTTTTCCTTAGTTTAACTGTAGCAAATTTTGACGAGATCTCGCCCTCCAAAATTGCAAAGTAATTTTGGAGGGCGGACCCGCCGAAACGGAATTTTGGACAGAATGGATGCTGGGCGCCCATCATAAGACTTCCGGCAGATACGTGCAAATAATAGTCAAACGCGGCGAGGTCCGTTGGACCGGAGATTTACCGGCTGTTCCTCGCCTGTAACAAGACATCAGGGATTATTACCGATGCGCGTTTGGGACATACCGCCCGACAGATTATGCCGTAACCACCTCCTCGGAGAGCACCGGGAACTTCACGCCATATGGTCTGTCCTTACCAACAATAAAAAAGGCTATTCGCATCACCCCGAGGTCCTACGATGGCGGGGAAGATTGCGGGCGCTCTACCGGCGCCATGCGAGCCTGGTCAGGGAAATGCAAAGGCGGACTTATCACCACCAAAGCCCGCTCGACGCAAGACGGGCATCGGGAGCGCGCACACAGACCGTATACGTCGACCCGCCTGACGAGCAACTGAAGATATTGAAACGAAAAGGCTGCGGATGCAAACTTTTTTGAATTGTGCCATACTGAGAAAAAAAGGCTTTTTACGCTGCCTGCAACATGCCTTGTATCGCGTTATGATACTGCTCGAGATTTTCTACGGCGTCTTTGGCGATAGGGCCGAGGGCGTAGAGCACGGTATATTTTAACTTGTTCGCGGAACAACCCCATACCATAAAGTCGAGATCATCGGGCGTAAAATCGCCGGCTTTTTTTATTGCCCCATAGCGCTTATAGATCGAACTCATGGTTTCAAATATCTTTTTCTTGGCCAGGGTATACTCCTCTCCCGGCTCCTTTTTATCATGAAGGATGCGTAGCGCGGCCAGCGAAAGGCCGATACTCGAGGCTGCCGTATAATTGGGTATGGAAACGCCGGGTATCGATGCGTCATCTTTTAACCCAACGACATATTCGCGGGGGCCCAGCTCAAGGCCTTTATCAAGGTTTGCCACGTCCCTGATCGACACGGTTATGGCATCGTCACCCGTGTGGAGCGCCCCGACCCGCGATAAAAGCTCGGCAATGTCGACGCCGGGGAGTTTTCCGAGCTCCATGAGCTTATCCTTAAGGATGGCCACGGCCCGTGCCGGCCCGTTCTCGAGTGAGTATCTGACGTCGAGCTTATAGGCATTGTGCGCCGCTATGAGGCGGGCTATAGTCGTGAGATTCTGCTCCACCTGCGCCTCGTAGGATTGCTCGGATAATGTATCGGACCGGATGCATGACAGATCGATACGCATATTGACGGGTCTGCCGGCAAGGGCTTTTACCGATTCCGCCAGCAGATTTTTTCCTTCTCTATTTCCCGCGCTTAAGGACCGGTCGTTAAATAAAAAGCCGGTTGTCTTTTGGGGGAGGGCCTGTTCCAGCAGTACCGAGGCGAATCTTTTCAGGGACCCGGGGACGCCGGGCAGGTCACAGAGCTTCCGGAATTGCAGGGCTTCTTCTTTTTCCATATACCGTTTTTTTTCGGCGCCTTCGTTTGACAGGATATTGTGGCAACGGTCGACGATCTTTACGATGACCGGGGCAATGCGGTTGTCCCAGGATGCGCGGAGATCATAGTTATTAATGACCCTCCTGGTATGCTCGAGTTTCATGGCAAGCCGCCCTTCGACCGGCCGCATCTCTTTCTTTTCGGTCATGTCGATGAGGTAGTCTGTCAACCTGTCGTTTCCGTCAACCTTGATCAGGCCGTGTGTTTCCAAAAAGGTTTTTATTTCGGCACGGTCCGGGGAACGGCCGCCGGGAATTACGAACGTATCCTCAGGCACGTCGTGCAGTATGGCGGTCAAGATCGCGTCCTGGTCGGTGATACCGAGGTCTGTTATCATGAAAAGCGCCATTTCAAGCGGGTGGAACGCGTACGGCCGCTGGTCGTCCCGGAGCGCATCCCTTGCCGAGGCATGGAGCTCGATCGCGAGTTTGCAGGCCTTGTCTATAAGCCTTATATTGACAGGCGCATCCTTTCTGCGCAGTTCATCGATAATGGTCGAGGCCACAAGCTCGGGCGTCAGGTACCGGTCAAAAGAGCTCATGTACAGGGGCGCGTTTATAAAATCCGTTGAAGCGACGGCAGGCGATACGGAGAGTTCGTCTCGCAGGCCTCTCATGGGCGATATCTCGCGGCCTATTCCCAGGTGGAACAGCCTGAGGAACTGTTGGAGCTGCCTGTTGGGGATCCTCTGCCTCATGACGAAAGGCCTTGACGGGTCTTCAGGTTCAAGGGTTAATCCGCTTAACGAGTAGATGAGCCTGCCGTTGTCGCCGTCAAAATGATAATTATCCGCTATAGCGGTTATCGCGCCTTTGTCCGGGTTATAGGCGACCAGATAATAATCCGTGCCTGCGAGCCTGGTTGTTACCTGAAAAAGACACGACGCGCTTACCCTGATATCCGGGACGTCAGGGAGGGATGTCAGCTCTGTTTCAAGCCTTTTTCTTTCAAGTGCGGCCGACACAGGCTGTTCCAGGATGAGAGGGCAATTGTCGCCTATCGTTACTTGTTTACCGATCATGCCGGATGCGAATCTGCCGTCTTCGGGGCTTAAACGGTGCTTTTTTAACATGCCCTGAGTTGCTTTTTCTATAAATTCTTTGGTAACAAGGAGAAATTTCAGCGCTTTATCCGCCGCAAGCGATGCTGCAAGTTTTTCTCCTTCGTCCCGAAGCAGGTCCGTACGGAAGATCTCGAATACCTGCAGGGTATGTTCTCCTTCACGCGATGTTCTCGATGTGCCGAGGGGCGGGTTTTTGTATACGGTCGTGACATAGCCGGGCCTTTCCCTGAGGTACTGAGGGACCACTATATCGGCGCCTGAGGGTTCTGACCCGGATTCTGCCGGGGCCTCGAGGACGTCAAAGATCTCGGGCGGGACCAGCTGCAGAAAATCATCGTGGGCTTTGAGTTGTATGAGGCCGCCGTTATCGTCTATACCGTAGCCGGCGAGCTCTTCCAAAATTTCTTTACGCAGGACTTCCATGGGGTCTATAAAATAACCGAATTGGCGCCCCTTTAACTGGCCGTAATAAAATTCGAGGAAATCGGCCATTTCCTGTCCGGACATCTTTCCGGCCATTTCTTTCGGCTGTTCCTTGTCTTCGGGATCAAACTCGAACCGTTTCTCGTCCAGGAAACGCCGGGTGAAATATGCGTGACCGCCGAAGGGCTGATAGCGTACCTTCCCTGATTTCTCGAACGCCTTTTCTTTCCCCTGCAGCATAAAATACAGGTAATGCTTTCTGCCTTCTACCATGACCGCTATGCGGGCCAGCGAACCCGCGCTTACGCGGACCTTGTCCTCCCGGCCGATCTTTTCCATCAGGTAGTCGATCGTCGGGAATTCGCCGGTCGTATCGAAGAACCGGTCCCCGTCGATAGTCGTTGCCGAGCAGTTGTTCGCGAGTTCCATACCGTCGGCGATATCTTTGGCCTTGCCTTCAAGCCCGGCGACCTCGTCAGCGGGCCACAGGATTATGCGCGGCGGCCCTGCCCAGCCGGTGTCGTACCGCCCGTTTTGGTCATACAGTTTTTTCCACCCTGAGGCGATGGCCTCTTGTTGCGCTTCAACGACGGGTCTTAATCTGGCGACGGCTTCCTTATCGTCGGCTTTTTTTGCCGCCGCAAGGGCTTTTACATCGGCCCTGAACTGTTGCCACACCTTCTGGTTTGCGCCCCGTTCGAACCGCATGGTCTCGCGCTGCGCCAGATGGATGAGGTTTTTAGCGTAGCGGCCGGTCAGGACCAGCTCGAAAATAGCCCATGGTTTCACATTGATACGGGCTTGCTGCGCTTCCGATGAGACGCGCGTGGCCTCCTTTGCGACATACGTCATCTGGCCTACCTGGGTCAGGACGCCTCCCCGCAGGAAGAGTCTCCTTCGCTGGAACGGCCGCTCAAGGTCCGCGACTCGGGCAAGAGGGTGACGGCTGACAGCATCCCGTATGACTCGTTCGCTTATATGTTCGGCATCCTCATAATGCATTTTGAGGGGCTCTGCCGTCTCCAGGGCAAATATATTGGTGACGGCCAACCTGCCGTCGATCCTGCCGATACAATCGGCAATGCCCCGTTCGTCTCCGTCAGGCGGGATACGCAGCCTTAATCCGGACAGGCTCAGGTCCCTTACCAGCGTTATCAGGTCCTCTGTCAGCGATTCCCAGGATTCTTTCCTTAAAAAACCTATCTCTTCGGCAACCGATTTTGCCCATTCGCTTATGACGACCGTGCGGCCGTCACTTCCGGTCAGCCTATCAAAATCAGCGACTGTTTTTATGCCTGTTTTTTTCGACGCTTCTTTCAAAGCCGCCACGGCTTTAAAAAAAGCGTCCGGGATGTTTTTAGGGATCTGTATCCGGATATTATCCATGTCCTGGCAGGCGCGTATTTCTACGCCCTGGTTGATGCCGATATGTCGTGTCTTAATCGCGGCATTCCGTACCCCTTCGGGTAGATCCCGGCCGCCGGTAAGCGCGGAGAGATTCCCCGCGGTTATGTCGGCATATGCCCCATCGTTCCCGTATACGAAACGTACGTTTTCATCGGAGCGCTTTTGCATTTGCTGACGTAGCTCTTCGGCGATCTTTTGGAGATTGTTGTTTTGGACGGCATGCCCGTTAAACGGGGCATTAATGCTGTTCTCTATGATCCGGGCAACGGTCTGCCAGTCGAGCCGCATAGCTTTTGCGATACGGTAATATTCTTCGGTGAGATTGGTATTGAGGATGGCCGTGTTGTCCGTGGCAATGACAAAGCGAATGGAGCGGGCGGATTCATCCGGCGCCCCGGCGCAAAAAGTGTCTGCCTTTTTTTCAGCCGCATCGGCCATAGCAAGGACAGGGGCGAGGCCGGCAGCCTTTTCTTTTTCCCTGCGGGACGTCAAGAGTTCCACCCGCTTTTTTAGGTCGGCTGCAAGTTGCCGGTAATAATCGCCGTAACGGTAAGAAAGAAAAACAGCTATGGGGTGTTCCTTATAGGTTTTTATGTAAGGGGACGCGACCAGCATATTGGATGTGGGGCACGATTCGATGACGACGCCTCTCTCTATGGCGAGGTCCAGGGCGTAGCCGGCACGCGTCCTGAGATCAAGGATCTTTTCGTCGGTGTCATATACGTAGCGTATCGTATCCCCGGTTATATGCCTTTCAGCTTTGATCTTTGTTACCCGTGCGGTTATGTCCGGCCCGGTGAGGTCTTTATTCGCGAGATAATAGCCGAGATCGTCAAGCTCTTCGGTCAGCGCATCCTTGTTCACGGAAATAAGCGGGACTCCTTCATCCAGCAGGCTTATGTCGAATTTTATCTCTTGTATCCGTTCTGGAACGGATTCTTCACGCGTTGTATCCCTGAAGATATTAAAATCCGGCAGAGACGGAAATATGTTATGGCCGAGCCGGCGGGAGCCTATCCGGATGGCCTCGACGCTGTGCCGTATGGCTGATTCTGCGCTCACATCGGTGGCGCTTTCGCTCACATGGAATGTCCGGTCCAAAAGCGGAAAATGTGTCCCGTTACGGCGGTTCAGTTCTTCCGTGCGGGCATTATATTCCTGAATGATCTGATATGCTTCCCGGAACACTTCGGGCGGGTTTTGCTCTTCCTGTCCTGCCGCGTCTATGCCGGCAATATAATTGATCATGTCGGCCGGGCTGACATTAAATCCCGGGAAGAGCTGCCGGAGATCGGCCATAACGCCCTGCCGGCTGTAATAATCCGGTTCATCTATATGATTACGCGCCTCTTCAAGTATCGCGACAATGACTTTGGTGATCGCCGTGTACTCGGCCTTTTTCGCGTCCCATGATACCTCGACGGCCGGACGTTTTTTCGGGATGGAAAGTATGAGCTTCATCTCAGGGATGAAGCCGTCGGGTGACTGGCGACGGGCCCATTTTTTATAGGCGTCTATTATCATCGCGGCTTTGTACAACGTATCGTTTTTTTCGGGGCCAAGCACATTAAACCTTAGTTCTATATATGCCACGCCGTTCTGCCGGGAATTGTCCATCACATCCTGCGTTATTTTCCACATGCGGTTTTTTTCTCCTTCAGGGCTGAAGGTATGCAGCGCCGCGACGGCCCGGTAGAATTTGGCGAACTGCGTGAGCGGCCCGCCCTGGAACCCGAACAGGTAATGTTTGATATGCGTCTTCAGCGCGTAATACTCGTGCATGTATTGGCGCAGTATATTGGCGTCGAGCGGGGTCATAGACGCATCGGTCTCGATCATCCGGGCGATCCTCTCGACGGTTTCATCGGCGTTCAACCCTCGGGCGGCCGGACCGGGGACGGCGAGTTCTACCATGCCTTTGAGCGTCTCGCGCACAAGGGCTACGATGCCGTTAAAATCGATGCCGTTCGAGAATTGATGAAGCCAGATATCGATGTTCTTCCGGTATTCCACCGATTCGGGGGAACTGTGGGCGTCGTTCTTTACGGCGTCATTGAACAAAATGTCAAAGTCTGCCGACATCCGGTGATGCGCGTGCAGGTCGGCCTTGGGGTTTTTTGCTATAAAATCGTAAAATGCGCTGTTCCAGCGTTTCTTTATTATATCGAGCTGTATCGCGTCATCGCCGGTAAGGGAGAGCTCTTTATTGACCTGATTGACCAGGCTCCTGAGCCGTTCGACATGGAAGTTGCGCACGTAAGGCTCATTGGCGCCGGCGCCGAGCTCGTACCGGTAATCGGCGTCTTCTACGATCCGTATGCGGTTATCCTCAATGCCGGTGTCGTCGATGAACGAGGAACCGGCCAGCCATAAGAATGCCGTGGATTGTATGGCGCGGACCTTTCGTTTTATTTCGTTATAATACGGAGATCTTTTAACATCAGGCGAAAGTATGACCTCATTCTCGATGGCGCTCCTCAAGGCAGCGTCGAATAATTTGCGGTGTGCGTTTATGGCCGAGAAAAGAGCGCTTTCCTGCGCGGCCAGGCTCTCGTTATCCGCAACCGTTCCGTATGTTTGCCTCAACCGTTCGAGTTGGAGTTTCCGGATCTCTAACCCTTCCCGTTCGGCATACAGTTTAATGACGTCCGGATGAGAATAAACGCGTCCCAGGGCGCGTATGAGGGAGGGGTCCTTTTGCCAGGGCCTGAGCCTGGATGACCCTATATCGGTATCGTCGGCCAGGGCAAGCAGGGCTGTCAGCGGCCGGGTTTCGTACTTGATGGCGCGGATATCTTCACGGAGCCTGCCGGGGATCGCGATGCCGTATTTTGTAAAACGGGCTTCGATATCGCTCCATCCCACTTCAGTCCACGGATCTTCGGCGCCGTATCCGTACGCGTAGACACCACGGCGGAAGATCGCGTGTTCGAGCATGGCGAATTGGTTGTCGTCAATGTCCAGCGCCGACTTGAGCGACGGTTTTAACTGTTCCAGTATTTCGACGGCAAATATCCTGTTTTCCTTAAATATGCGCGCGTCGGTAATGTTCATCTTCGGATGGGCAAACCCTATGCCGGATAAAAGGGAAGCGGCTATGGCGATACGTTCGATCCTGTCGAGAGCTTCTCTTGTATCCATGTTTTCCGGGCAGAATGATTTTATCATTGCGCGGCTGATGCCCGGCTGACGGACCAGGGCCCTGGCGTTGTCTGTGACGCGGGCGATATGGACCGCGTCCGGCGTTACAAATGAGGCGTACTCGGCCCTCTTTTCCTGGGCCAGAAGCAGGTTGGCAAGGTGTTTCGTAAGAAGCCTGTTGTTCCCGGCGACCCTGTCGAGGGCGGTGTATATTTTCGGAGGCAGGGGGAACGCGGGCACTGCCCAGGGTGAACGGTATATCATGTCCGGCGTAAGGCTGACAAAATCCGGGGCCGGCACGACCATTTGTACGGACCACTCGGGAGGTACGCTGATAGACCGGTAGGCGCGGCGGCGGACGTCCACCAGGTGGATGGCCGAGCGTTGTATATCCGTCAGGGCGAAAATGTCGTCGGTCAGCCAGTTGGCGTATTGGAGCCACTCAAGTTCTGCCGGAAAATCCTTGCGCAGCCCCGTGACCGGCAACCCCTCTAACGAAATCGTCGATACGGTTCTGAACTGTTCATCCAGAAATGCGACGCGGGCATATTTGCCGGCGGTGCTGGTGACGTAGTACCCGCCGCGCGGGTTCTGCCTGATACCGTGGGGCTGGCGCAGCCCTCCGTATACTATTGCGGCCTCGTTCGTTTTCCTGTCTATAGCCAGCACGACCCCCTTGTGGAACATCGTCGCCAGGATCTTTCCGTCCTTTCCGTACGAGGCGTCGTTTATATTGGACGCCCGTTCGCCGGCGGGGATGCCGTATCCCTGATAGCGGAGAGGGTCGCCGACATAGACGACCTGCCTGGAATCCGGCAGGCGGTCGATCCCTTTGTAGCGGGCATCCCGCGTATAGAATTTTTTTGACGCGTCGGAGGTGTCATATCCGTGCTCCCAGCCGCACCAGCTCCACAATTCTTTTCCGAACGTTTTCGGCTCCAGCGATATTTCTATAATAAGGTCGAATCCCGAAGACGCGACCAGAAGCCGCTTACCGTCGGGAGAGAACTGGACCGTATGCAGGTTCGCGAACCAGTCGTTCTTCAGGACCTGGCGCTCACCGGTCATGAAATCATAGAGCATTACCTTATCCCAGCTGGCCATGGCCATCCTGGTGCCGTGCATGTCGACACTGTTCGGCTCGGGGGCGTCTGTGTAATTGGACGTGGGACTGCCCGACAGTTTATCCGCCTTAAGGTCCGAGACCAGCAATAATCCGTACGAGGGATAGCCCTTGGCTTCTTTCCTGCCTTGCGCCTTGACTTCCCGCATGAACCGTTCCAGTTGCACTTTGTTCCGGCGGATCTGGTCCCTTCCTTTTACTACGACGACAACATTATCGGGGATTCGGATATTCCCGTCATAGGTATATTCCCGAAGAAGATCCTTGACCGTCCCGTCCGGGGAAGGAACCCCTGCGGCAGCGTCGGGTAGTTTGTCGACGGTAATCATCCCTTTTTTCAACGTAACTTCATAGACGGTTTCGGGATGTCCGGCCAGATAGAACCGCGCTTTTGTAGCGTCGTCATCACGTGTCACTTCGTCAAGAAATTCTATCTTTTTTTCGATACCCGCGGCGTGCGCCTGTTCCATAAGAGTGCTGTTGACGACGCGCGGAGGTTTTTGCCCGGCGATCTCAAAGATGCCGGACACTACTTCAAGGCCGATTTTAGAGGGGTCGGTTATCCCGCTGTCTTTCAGGGCATCGCTTACAAGCCATCGCGAGAGGGTAGTCCGGGTCAACGTCCGGTCCTGGGCCTGGCCCGGCTCTGGTGTGATACCGTTTGAGGCCAGCAGGCATGCCATTATGACCCGTAATAATTTTATGTGCAGGGAACGTTTCATAAAGATACTATGCCCAATATCGGGCGGTACAGGGTCACTAATAAGTAATACGACTGTAATAATTAGGTCATAAAAAATGGAGATATTTTCACAGGGATCTGCGGGAAATTGTGCTATACTGATGGCAAAGGTGCGTAATACATATGAGAACTGTCACTAAAGCAAAGATCCTCAATTTTCTGGGTTTATTTAATATCATGCGATCCATCGTATACCGCCGCGATCTGTCTGATCCCGGGATCGTGGGCTTTTATAAGGATTTCCTTAAAAAAGACTCCCTCTGCTTCGATGTCGGTGCCAATATCGGCAGGGTGACTGATATTCTCTTGCGTTGCGGGGCACGGATAATAGCGGTGGAACCGAATCCTGAATGCGTCCGCTATCTGCGGGCAAAATATCGCTTCAATAAGCGGGTCGTCGTTGTCCCGAAGGCATTGGACGCCGTCTGCGGCAAAAAGAAACTATATGTGTGCGAGGTCAATTCGTTGTCGACCTTGTCGCCGGAATGGATAAAGGCATGCAAAAAAAGCGCGCGATATGAAGAATTTAACTGGAATAAAGAGGTCGAAGTCGATGTGTCGACTCTGGATAATTTGATCAAGGACTACGGCAGGCCGGATTATATAAAAATAGACGTTGAGGGGAATGAATCGAATGTTTTAAAAGGCCTTACTTCGGGAATACCCATGATATCGCTTGAGATCTGTCCGGAAACCGCGGCATCAACGCAGGAATGCATGCGTTATTTGTCAGCTTCCGGGGATGTCCGGTTCAACCTTTCGAGCGGCGAGACTGCCGTACGATTCGACCTGCCTGAATGTATCACTGCCGCCGCAATGGCCGCGCTGTTACGGGAAAATCCCCGGTTCGGCTATGTGTGGGCCCGGTCGGGAAATATTTTAACATAATAATGGCGGCCGAACGAGAAAAGTGATATCATAACTATTATGCCGAATTCGCTGCAGAACAACCAGACATTTTACGGCCTTGGTATCGCGCCGAAGATATTAGAGACGCTGGACCGTATGCGTTTTACCAGGCCGACGCCGATACAGCATAAGGCTATTCCCGTCGGGATAGAAGGGAAGGACATCATCGGTGTCGCCCAGACCGGTACCGGGAAGACGCTTGCGTTCGCGATACCGATCATCCAGCAGCTTGCCAAGAAAAAAGGGCGCGGCCTTGTCCTGGTCCCGACACGGGAACTGGCCCTGCAGGTCGATGAGACCTTTCAGAAGTTGGCGCCGCTGTTCGGTATGAGGACCGTCGTTCTGATCGGCGGGGCATCCATGCATATGCAGCACCTGGGGCTTCGGAAGAACCCGCGCGTTATCATTGCGACGCCGGGCCGCCTGGTCGATCACATCGGCCAGCGGACCGTCATGCTGGCCGATGTCAACATACTGGTCCTGGATGAGGCTGACCGTA